>JAMWZG010000235.1 GCA_024304855.1 Paracoccaceae bacterium | reverse complement strand
CCACGCCGCCTCTCCGCCTGCGATCATGTGCAGAAGGTCGAAGCATCCATCGACATGGGAGGGGTCCGAGAAGGAGGTGCCCACATGTTTCGTGGTGCCCGCGCAGCAGGCGTAGAGCGTGTTGATGTCCATCTGGAAGTTGTCCAGCACATCGCGGCAGACCATGGCGCGCTGGAAGAAGTGCACGTTATCAAGGTGATGCGTCAGGCGCGCGGCGTCGAACAGGTCTTGGGCCGTGCTGTCGCGGTAGCTGTTGGTTTCCAGATCGACGATATGGACGGCAGCACCCGCCGTGCCGAAATGCACGCGTGAACCGGACAGGTGCAGATCATGTTTCGCGTCGCGGCCGAACAGGGTGATGTCGCGGGCGGCCAGCGCCAGCATGTCTTCGACCAGTGCACGCGGGAAGCGCAGGCGGCCGTCGGCGCCGAGGATGGCCCCGGCCCGCGTCATGATCTCGATCCCCGTGGGGGGCGCGTCGGCCAGACCGATGGTTTCCAGCGCGTCCAATGCGGCGAGGTGGATGCGCTGCATCCCTGCGTCGGTCAGGGGCCGGTATTGGCCGCCGGACATGCCCGGACGGACGGGGCGGATATTGTCGGCCAAGGGTGCGCCGCGGGCGGCGACACGGGCGGCGCGTCCACCGGAGCGCAGGGCGGATCGTTTTGCACGCTCGGGCGCGCAGCCTTCGACAATCACCTCGGTCATGCCTTCATCCTTTCGCCCTTGGGGTCATACAGCGGTTCAAGCGAGGCTTTGGCGGCATAGCGCCGCCCCGCCACTTCGATTTCATAGGTGGAGGCCAGCAGCTGTTCGGCGGATTCGCCCGCGCAAGGCACATAGGCCATGCCGACCGCAGCACCCAGCGCGTGGCCGTAATTGGCGGAGGTGATGATCGAGACGATCCTGCCATCCCTCACCAGCGCCTCGTTGTGGAAGAGCATCGGGTCGGGGTCTTGCAGCAGAAGTTGCACCATGCGGCGGTTCAGCCCCGCCTCGCGTTTGCGCAGGATTGCGTCGCGGCCGATGAAATCGCCCTTGCCCGTGCGGGTGGCAAAGCCGAGGCCTGCTTCCAGCACGTGATCTTCGTCCGTGATGTCATGGCCCCAGTGGCGATAGGCTTTCTCGATCCGGCAGCTATCGAGCGTGTGCAGACCGCAGAGGGTGAGGCCGAGGTCGGCGCCTGCCTCTTCCAAGGCTTCAAAGACATGGGCGGCCTGATCGGTGCTTACATAAAGCTCCCACCCCAGTTCGCCGACGTAGGAGACGCGATGCGCGCGGGCGAGGCCCATGCCGATCTCGATCTCGCGCGCGGTGCCGAAGGGGTGGGCGTCATTGCCCAAATCATCGGGGCTGACGCGGGCCATGAGGGCGCGGGACTGCGGCCCCATGAGGCAGAGCACAGCCTCGGCCGCGGTCATGTCGGTGATGACGGCCAGATCATCGCCCAGATGGCGGCGCAGCCATGCCAGATCGCGCTGGAGCGTGGCACCGGGGACGACCAGCAGGAAGGCGGTGTCCGACAGGCGCGTGACGGTCAGGTCGGATTCGATGCCGCCCCGGTCGTTGAGCATCTGGGTATAGGTGATCCGGCCCGGTTCCACATCCAACTGATTGGCGCAGAGGCGTTGCAGGAACGGGAGTGCGCCCGGCCCTTCGACACGGATCTTGCCGAAGCTGGTCATGTCGAAAAGGCCGACACCGTTGCGGATGGCCATATGTTCGGCGCGCTGATTGTCGAACCAGTTCTGGCGGTGCCAGTCGTAGCGGTATTGGCGTTCCTGCCCCGGACGGGCGAACCAATTGGCGCGTTCCCAGCCTGCGACCTCGCCAAAGACGGCGCCACGATCGGCGAGGTGCTGGTGCAGGGGCGAGCGGCGGATACCGCGCGCGGTTTCGACCTGGCGATTGGGGTAATGATCGGCGTAGAGCAGGCCGAGGGTTTCGGTCACGCGTTCGCGCAGGTAGCGGCGGTTGCGCTGGAACGGTTGGGCGCGGCGGATGTCCACCTCCCAGAGGTCGAAGGGCGGCGCGCCTTCGGTGATCCAATGGGCCAGCGCCATACCTGCCCCGCCGGAGGAGACGATGCCGATGGAGTTATACCCGGCGGCGACCCAGTAGCCGCGTTTTTCCGGCGCCTCGCCCAGATAGTAGCGGTCGTCGGGGGTGAAACTTTCAGGACCGTTGAAGAAGGTGTGAATCCCGGCCGTCTGGAACAGGGGCATCCGGTGCATGGCCTGTTCGAGGATGGGTTGGAAATGGTCGAAATCCTCGGGCAGGCTGTCGAAGCAGAAATCCTCGGATATGCCGGTCATGCCCCAGGGTTTTGCGCGTGGTTCAAACGCGCCCAGCATCATCTTGCCTGCGTCTTCCTTGTAATAGGCGCATTCATCGGGCACGCGCAGGACAGGCAGACGGCCCAAGTCTTCGACGGGTTCGGTCAGCAGGTAGAAATGTTCGCAGGCATGGAGCGGCAGGGTGACGCCCGATTGTGCGGCCAGATCGCGGCCCCACATGCCGCCGCAGTTGATCACCACATCGGCGGCGATATGGCCCGTGCCTTCGGCGGTTTCCCAATCGACGCCAGTGACGCGCGCGCCATCATCGGTGACGCGCGTGACCTTGACCCCTTCGACGATGCGCGCGCCGCGCATCCGCGCGCCCTTGGCCAGCGCCATGGCGATATTGGCGGGGTCGCATTGACCATCTAGCGGCAGATGGACACCGCCCAGCACGTCACCGACGTTGAGGTGGGGATACATGGCCTTGATCTCGGCCGGAGAGATTTCGGCCACGTCCACATCGAAGGCGCGGGCGAGCGTGGCCTGACGGCGCAGTTCTTCGAGGCGATGTTCGGTGAGGGCGACGGAGATGGAGCCGGTCTGCTTCATGCCCGTGGCGACGCCGGTTTCCGCTTCGAGCTTGACGTAAAGATCGGCGGAATATTTCGCCAATCGCGTCATGTTCTGGCTGCCGCGCAACTGCCCGATGAGGCCCGCCGCGTGCCATGTGGTGCCGGAGGTGAGTTGTTTGCGTTCCAGCAGGATGATGTCGGTCCAGCCCGCTTTCGCAAGATGATAGGCGACAGAGCAGCCGGACACGCCGCCCCCGATGATCACAGCCTGCGCGCGGGTGGGAAGATCAGCCATCAGACAACCTCATGTCCCGCAGCGCGGATTTGGGCGGCGAGTTCTGCGATATGGGCGGGGCCCACCTCGCAGCAGCCGCCGACGATGGTGGCGCCTTGGGCGATCCAGCCCATCGCATGTGTGGCATAGGCGTCCGGCCCCAGATCCTGCCGCGCGGTCAGGGCATCGACGGTGGGTTTATGGGCGAGGAAACCCTCAGAAATTTTCGTGAAGCCATTGGCATAGGCACCGAAGGGTTTGTCACCTTTGGCGAGGATGTCCAGCGCGGCGGGGATCGCCTCGGGCATGGAGCAGTTGATGAGGATGGCGGCGGCGTCATGCGCGATGGAGAGGGCGTCCGAGAGCGGCTCATGCGAGCGCAGGCGGGTGCCGTCCGTGTCATCGACGGTCAGCGACAGCCAGACGGGTTTGCCCGCCTGCCCTGCCCCTTCCAATGCGGCTTTGGCATGGGCGATGCTGGCGACGGTTTCGCAGATGATCAGATCGCAGCCCTTGGCGAGTTCGCGTGCCACCTCGGCGTAAAGCGGGGTGGCGATGGCGTGGGCGGGGTGGATGTCGGGGCGGTAGCTGGCAATCAAAGGCCCGATGCTGCCGGCGATGCGGCCTGTGCCATGGGCTGTGCGGGCGGATTGCGCCTCGGCCAGGGACAGGGCGATGAGGGGGGCGAATTGGCCGTCCAGCGGGGTGCCGGCAAGCCGGTCGTGGTGGACGGCATAGCTGTTGGTGGTGGCGATGGTGGCCCCGGCGGCGAAGTAATCGGCATGGACGGCCTGCACGATGCCCGGATGATCGACCATGACCTGCGTGGACCAGAGCGGGGTGGGCCGGTCGCCGGAGCGGTGGACCAGTTCCTGCCCCATGCCGCCGTCGAGAAGTGTGATGTGGCTCATGCGCGTATCCTTTGGTTGGCCGGATCCCAGATGGGGCCATCCGGCATCACTGTTGCGGGATAACGCTTACCAAAGATTTCAACCTCCAACAGGGTGCCCGGTTCGGTCAGATCGGCGCGGACCATGCCGAGGGCGAGGGATGATCCGACGCGGTAGCCCCAGGCGCCGCTGGTGGTTTCGCCGACGACTTGGCCGCCCTGCCAGAGGGTGGACATATAGGGGGCGTCCTGATCGCCTGCCTCCACGGTCAGGGTGACGAAGCGTTTGGTGACGCCGGCCTGTTGTTCGGCCAGAAGGGCAGCCTTGCCGGGAAAGGGTTTGGACCAGTCGATGAAACGTTCCAACCCGCCTTGCAGCAGGGTGTAATCGGTCGAAAGGTCGCCTTTCCATGCGCGATAGGCTTTCTCGATCCTGAGCGCGTTGAGGGCGAACATGCCGAAGGGTTTCGCCCCCGCCTGCGTGACCGCGTCCCAGATCGCGGGGGCGTCGGCGGCGGGGCAGTGCACCTCCCATCCCAGTTCACCGGCGAAGGAGACGCGCATCAGGGTGCAGGGGATGCCGCAGACCATGGCGTCCTGCGCCGAGAGCCAGGGCAGGAAGAGGTCCGCGTCCGTGAGCGGCGCGAGGATGCTGCGGGATTGCGGGCCGGTGATCAGCAGGCAGTCGTATCTGTCCGAACGGTCATGCACGGTGATGCCAGCGGGGGCGGTGCGCG
>JAMWZG010000234.1:2909-4760 GCA_024304855.1 Paracoccaceae bacterium | reverse complement strand
GCAGCAGTCCAAGAATTTCATGCGCCAATCGACCATCATGCTAGGATCGCAACTGCGATTTGTACGCATTTACATTTTCTCTTCAAGGCAAGCGAATTCACGTCTGCGAACATCAGAAGCTATGGGATGCTGCCCAATCATTTAAGGAAGAGACACAGGGGTATTCGTCATGAGTATGGGCATCTCTGGGACAGGGTTCTTCGCGAAGCGCAAGAGGCCGATGCCATAAGATCTGACGTCAAGATTGTCCCTCTGCGCCAGGTGATGTTGGGCGCCTTGAACTGGACGGTGGAATGGTTTGATCCCAACAAGGAGGGAAGCTCGGGGTATCTTTCATTGTCTGAGTTCTCTGGCATGCTCATCACGCTGCTTCTTGAAGGGATCTGCGACAGGGAGAACGTCGCGCGAGCCTGATGAGCGCAGCCATTGCGATCAAACCAGAAGGAAGTGGTACAGCCCTTCCGCAACCGTCTTTTCCCGGTCCGTCTGCCATGTGGTCACGCTGACGCTCGCCATCCGCTTGCCCTTGCGGGTAACATTAGCACGGGCATAAAGCGATCCCTTCACGCCAGGTCGGAGGTAATCGACGGTCAGATTGATCGGCTTTGCCGGAACGTCCGCGAAATCGGGATGAACTGCGATAGCGGCGGTCGCTTCCATGAAGCTCGCGATGATCCCGCCATGGTAGTAGTCCATGACTGGGTTTCCGATGTGGCGTTCTACAAAGGTCATCTCGGTTTCGGCGTGGCAGCTGTCCACGCTCTGAACCTCAAAGTTGAGAAAACGGAAGAACGGCACGCGGGATACATTTGCATTGACGGCTTGCAAGTTGATCACGATGGATCTCCTTTTTCCAACGCGTCAAACAGGCTGGAGTCTCCACGGGTCAATGCGAATGATGCGACTCCACGTGCAATTTCCGCATTCTCATGGCCATCAAACCAGATACTGCCCGAATCGAAGGCAATATGGCGGGTTTTTCGAAAACAATGCGCGCGAACGATAACGTCCGCGCGCGATCGAGCGGGCCGCAGGTAATCAACCCTGAGGTCAAGCGTTGCCATCGTGCTGACACCCTCGATGGCCACAAAGTTCGCAAGACCGAACACACTGTCTAGAAGAGCGGTCAGGATACCACCATGAAGTAGTGTTTGTTCCCTATCCACGCAGAACTCGGGGTTGAACGGCATTCGAACTTGCACGCCTTGGGTCGAAACCTCCTCAATCTCGAGCGCCATATGGGTAATCAAACCCTTGCCGCGCTCATTCCACATCTGGGCGATCTGCTCGATTTTTTTCTGAGCTATATCGGACATGCGATCTTCCTTTAGCGACCCGTGAAGCTCGGTTTTCTCTTTTCGATATAGGCAGCAACCGCCTCGTGGTGGTCTTCAGTCTGATGCATGAGCGCCTGATAGGCCGCCGCGGAATTCAGGAAATCTGGTAGATCCATCCGTTCGGCATTGCGCATCAGACGCTTTGCGATCCGCACCGCGCGCGGCGGCTTCGATGCGATGACGGCGGCGCGTTCGCGGGCGCGGTCCATCAACTGGTCATGCGGCACGACCTCCAGCACCATTCCCATTTCCAGGGCCTCGGCGGCATCGATCATGCGGCCCGAGAAGGTCAGATCGGCAGCTTTCTGATGGCCCAGACGGCGCAGCATGAACCAGCTGCCCGCATCGCCCGGGATGATTCCGAGGTTCAAAAAGACTTCGCCGAACCGCGCCTTGTCCGAGGCGACGCGCATATCGCACATCATCGTCAGGTCGCATCCCGCGCCGACCGCCGCGCCGTTGACCGCTGCTATGGTCGGAACGTCGAGGTTGTACAGCGCCAAAGGCAACCGCT
>JAMWZG010000234.1:1861-2899 GCA_024304855.1 Paracoccaceae bacterium | reverse complement strand
GGATCCGCGTCGGTCAGGATCATGACGCTAACTTGCGGGTCCGCCTGAACTTTCGCGAATATCTCAAGAAGGGACGCGATCATCTCGTTACCGGTGATCGGATTACGACGTTCTGGATCGTTCAACGTAACCGTGGCGATCCTATCGGAGATATTCAGAAGGACGGGAGGGCTACTCATTTCTTCCATCTCCTCGTTCGCGTTTCTCGAACATATCAGGGTTTATCATGTCACGGGCATCGTGACCCATGTGCAAGGTTTCCCCGCCGTCTACATAGATGTCTTCGCCGGTCATGAAATTCCCCAATCTGGATGCGAGGAAAATGATCGTCCCGGCGATGTCCTCCGCCGCGCCCATCCGGTTCAGGACCGAGCGGTTAAGCTCCTTCCAGCGTTCCGGCGGAATAGGATAGCGGCCAAGCGCCTCTGTCTTGATCGTTCCCGGCGCGACGCAGTTCAGCCGGATCCCGTATTCGCCCCATTCGGCGGCCAACGTTTTCATCATGCCCGTCACGCCCGCGCGGGCGTGACGGGCATGATGAAAACGTTGGCCGCCGAATGGGGCGAATACGGGATCCGGCTGAACTGCGTCGCGCCGGGAACGATCAAGACAGAGGCGCTTGGCCGCTATCCTATTCCGCCGGAACGCTGGAAGGAGCTTAACCGCTCGGTCCTGAACCGGATGGGCGCGGCGGAGGACATCGCCGGGACGATCATTTTCCTCGCATCCAGATTGGGGAATTTCATGACCGGCGAAGACATCTATGTAGACGGCGGGGAAACCTTGCACATGGGTCACGATGCCCGTGACATGATAAACCCTGATATGTTCGAGAAACGCGAACGAGGAGATGGAAGAAATGAGTAGCCCTCCCGTCCTTCTGAATATCTCCGATAGGATCGCCACGGTTACGTTGAACGATCCAGAACGTCGTAATCCGATCACCGGTAACGAGATGATCGCGTCCCTTCTTGAGATATTCGCGAAAGTTCAGGCGGACCCGCAAGTTAGCGTCATGATCCTGACCGACGCGGATCC
>JAMWZG010000234.1:0-1851 GCA_024304855.1 Paracoccaceae bacterium | reverse complement strand
AGCGGTTGCCTTTGGCGCTGTACAACCTCGACGTTCCGACCATAGCAGCGGTCAACGGCGCGGCGGTCGGCGCGGGATGCGACCTGACGATGATGTGCGATATGCGCGTCGCCTCGGACAAGGCGCGGTTCGGCGAAGTCTTTTTGAACCTCGGAATCATCCCGGGCGATGCGGGCAGCTGGTTCATGCTGCGCCGTCTGGGCCATCAGAAAGCTGCCGATCTGACCTTCTCGGGCCGCATGATCGATGCCGCCGAGGCCCTGGAAATGGGAATGGTGCTGGAGGTCGTGCCGCATGACCAGTTGATGGACCGCGCCCGCGAACGCGCCGCCGTCATCGCATCGAAGCCGCCGCGCGCGGTGCGGATCGCAAAGCGTCTGATGCGCAATGCCGAACGGATGGATCTACCAGATTTCCTGAATTCCGCGGCGGCCTATCAGGCGCTCATGCATCAGACTGAAGACCACCACGAGGCGGTTGCTGCCTATATCGAAAAGAGAAAACCGAGCTTCACGGGTCGCTAAAGGAAGATCGCATGTCCGATATAGCTCAGAAAAAAATCGAGCAGATCGCCCAGATGTGGAATGAGCGCGGCAAGGGTTTGATTACCCATATGGCGCTCGAGATTGAGGAGGTTTCGACCCAAGGCGTGCAAGTTCGAATGCCGTTCAACCCCGAGTTCTGCGTGGATAGGGAACAAACACTACTTCATGGTGGTATCCTGACCGCTCTTCTAGACAGTGTGTTCGGTCTTGCGAACTTTGTGGCCATCGAGGGTGTCAGCACGATGGCAACGCTTGACCTCAGGGTTGATTACCTGCGGCCCGCTCGATCGCGCGCGGACGTTATCGTTCGCGCGCATTGTTTTCGAAAAACCCGCCATATTGCCTTCGATTCGGGCAGTATCTGGTTTGATGGCCATGAGAATGCGGAAATTGCACGTGGAGTCGCATCATTCGCATTGACCCGTGGAGACTCCAGCCTGTTTGACGCGTTGGAAAAAGGAGATCCATCGTGATCAACTTGCAAGCCGTCAATGCAAATGTATCCCGCGTGCCGTTCTTCCGTTTTCTCAACTTTGAGGTTCAGAGCGTGGACAGCTGCCACGCCGAAACCGAGATGACCTTTGTAGAACGCCACATCGGAAACCCAGTCATGGACTACTACCATGGCGGGATCATCGCGAGCTTCATGGAAGCGACCGCCGCTATCGCAGTTCATCCCGATTTCGCGGACGTTCCGGCAAAGCCGATCAATCTGACCGTCGATTACCTCCGACCTGGCGTGAAGGGATCGCTTTATGCCCGTGCTAATGTTACCCGCAAGGGCAAGCGGATGGCGAGCGTCAGCGTGACCACATGGCAGACGGACCGGGAAAAGACGGTTGCGGAAGGGCTGTACCACTTCCTTCTGGTTTGATCGCAATGGCTGCGCTCATCAGGCTCGCGCGACGTTCTCCCTGTCGCAGATCCCTTCAAGAAGCAGCGTGATGAGCATGCCAGAGAACTCAGACAATGAAAGATACCCCGAGCTTCCCTCCTTGTTGGGATCAAACCATTCCACCGTCCAGTTCAAGGCGCCCAACATCACCTGGCGCAGAGGGACAATCTTGACGTCAGATCTTATGGCATCGGCCTCTTGCGCTTCGCGAAGAACCCTGTCCCAGAGATGCCCATACTCATGACGAATACCCCTGTGTCTCTTCCTTAAATGATTGGGCAGCATCCCATAGCTTCTGATGTTCGCAGACGTGAATTCGCTTGCCTTGAAGAGAAAATGTAAATGCGTACAAATCGCAGTTGCGATCCTAGCATGATGGTCGATTGGCGCATGAAATTCTTGGACTGCTGC
>JAMWZG010000233.1 GCA_024304855.1 Paracoccaceae bacterium | reverse complement strand
GCGCCGCCCATCCGGGGCCAGCCGCGCGCCCGTCCACCTTTGAGGCCAGCCGCACCTATGCCCATCTGCGCGAGGCGCTGGCCGAACGCGGCCTGTCACAGGCCCGGATCGGGATCGAAATGGGCGCTGTGTCCGCCGAGGACTGGCCGCAGATGCAGCAGGCCCTGGTTGGCCTGACCCTGGTCGATGCCACCCGCCTGATCCAGCGCCTGCGCGCCATCAAGGCCCCGGCCGAGGTTGCCCGCCTGCGGCAGGCCGTGACACTGGCCGAAACCGGCATCCGCGCCGTGCAGGCCGCGATCCGCCCCGGCATCAGCCGCGATGCGCTCGCCGGGGTCTGGTCCGACACGATCCGCGCGCAATCGGCGGGGCAGAACCTGACAAGCGCCTGGGAATATATCTCGGTCGGGCGCAACCCCTGGGGCGGCAATGCGGTGGCGCAACCGGGCGATCTGATCAAGGTCGATGTAGGGTGCCTGATCGACGGCTACACCTCGGACACGGGCCGCACCTTCGTGCTGGGTCAACCGCCCCGCGCCGCCGCCGATATTCACGCAGCCCTTCTTGCCGGCTTCAACGCCGGTTTCGCCTGCCTGACCCCCGGCACGCCGCTGTCCGAGGTGCATCGCATCACGACACAAGCGATCCGCGCCCATGGCTTTGACAGCTACGCCCGCGGCCATTTCGGCCACGGCCTTGGCACCGGGCCGGGCAGCGAGGAATGGCCCTTCATCGCCGCCGACTCGGCCGAGGTCGTGACCCCCGGCATGGTGCTGGCCTTTGAATGCCCGTGGTATATCACCGGCCTTGGCGGCTTCATCATCGAAGATCAGGTCGAGATTACGCCCGATGGTCCCGTCTCGATGAACAGCCTGTCGCGCGCTCTGCTGGCGATCTGAACCCCGCCGGGCGGATCATTCCGCCGTCCGGCGCGCGATGTAAAAGCCATAACTGACATGCGCTGCGTGACGCTCATAAAGCGCGATTTCCACCTGTTCTGCGGCAACAAGCTCTGCCGCCCTTGGATCGCCGTCATGGCGTGACAGGAAACCGGCAAATCTGGCCTGCAAGGGCCTGTAATAATTGTCCAGCCAACAACGTGGCGACAGGGCGAAATAGCCGACAGGGGTAAATCCGTTTTCCTCCAGCACCGCCATCTTGGCCGCAGCCGTATCGACTTCGGGATAGGCGCGCTGCCAATGCTCGGTCAGTTCCGCAGGCCGTTCCTGCGTCAGCCATGTCAACTCGGATACCGCCAGAATGCCGCCGTGTTTCAGGAAACGCCGCCAACTCTGGACGCCATGCGCAAAGCCCATGTTGTAGATTGCCCCCTCTGACCAGATGGCATCGAAGGACGCATCGGCAAAGGTCAACGCCTCCATAGACGCGGCGTGCGTCGTGATCCGGTGGCTCAGGTTCCGGGCCCGCGCTTCGGCCTCCAGCGGTGTCAGGAAATCGGGCAGGAAATCCACAGCGACCACCTCTGCCTCCAGATCCTCCGCCAGCACGAGCGTGGATGCACCCGTGCCGCAGCCGACATCCGCAATCCGCAGCTGCGGCCCTGGGCGAAGCCCGGACAACCGGATGGCCAGACGCGTCTCCTCCACCCCGCCCGGCCCTTGTCGCGGCCCATCGCGATGCAGATCGACAAGAAGGCTCAGATCATCCACGGGCATTCTCCTGCGACGACATTCTGCGTAGTCTAGAGTGATACGAAATGTCTGAAAAGCGGCTCTCTCCGGGTTGGGAGCGGTCGTCGCCTGATCACGTCACTGTGACACTGCGATGATCCGGTAACGAAGGCGCGCTTCGGGCGTATTGCCATGGACCCGCCGCGCCACAGGACAGGACCATCGCCCATGAAAAGCATCGCAAGGCATGTCCCCTTTCCAGGGGCGACGCTCGCGCGCAGCGTGGCGGGCCCGTTGGGACGTCGCAGCCCCATCACCAAGTTGTCAGGCGACAGCGGGCAGGCTTCTGCGGCACAGTCCCTGCGACAGGCACGGACATCAGGCATGGCGGATCGCGAAACAGAACTGGCGGAGCTTCTGCGCGCAGCCCTCGGCGGGGACCAGCGCGCCTATGCCCGTTTTCTCCGGCAGATCACCCCGATCCTGCGCGGCATCGTCCGGGCGCGCGGCGCACAATTCGGCCCCGAGGCGCAAGAGGACATCGTGCAGGACATCCTGCTCTCGGTCCATGCCAAGCGCCACACATGGGTTGTCACGGCCCCGGTGCTGCCATGGCTCTATGCCATCACCCGCTACAAGGTGATCGACGCGCAGCGGCGCAAACGCCATCGCAGCCACGACCCCCTCGATCCGGTGATCGAGGCGATTGCCGCCGAACCCCATGCCGACGATGTCACCGCCGCCATGGCGGCCCGCGACAGTGCCGCGCTGATCGGCCATCTGGATTCACGCTCGGCCCGGATCGTCCGCGCGGTCAGCCTTGACGGCGACACGACCGCCGAGGTCGGCCAACGCCTCTCGATGTCCGAGGGGGCTGTGCGCGTGGCCCTTCACCGGGCCATAAAACGCTTGGGCGCCATCGCCCGGAAGGATGACCGATGAAGACCGATGACCTGATTGCCGCATTGGCCCAAGACCCGACCACCCCGCCGCTGCGGGGCGGGCGTGTCGGTGCCTCCGTTCTCGGGGTCATCACGCTCTGCGTGGCGCTGTTTCTGGCCGTGATCGGCCTGCGTCCGGGTCTGCTGACGGTGCTGGCGACGCCGCTTCTGGCGGCCAAGACCGTGGTGCCGCTGCTGCTCTGCTGCGGCGCGCTTGTGCTGGTGCTGCGCCTGATGCGGCCCGAAGCGGCCGACAGCCTGCGCCTGCGCGGGTGGGTCGTGCCGGTGCTTGGGGTGGCGGGCCTGCTCTATGCCACAGGTGCGGCCACGCGCGCCCGTCCCCTGTGGTTCGCGGATGTGACGCCCATCGCCGTGGCCGAATGCCTTGGCTTCATCCTGCTGATCTCGTTGCCTGCGCTGGCCCTGTCCTTTCGGCTGGTGCGCCAAGGGGCGACCACCGCCCCCGCGCGCAGCGGTGCGCTGCTGGGCCTTGCCGTGTCGGCGGGGGCAACGGCGGGCTACTCGCTCTATTGCACGCAGGACAATCCGATCTTCTTCGTCACCTGGTATGGCGTGGCGATCAGTCTCATGACTGTGCTGGGTGCCCTTGCGGGGCCGCGCCTCCTGCGCTGGTAAAGGGTTCGGCTGGAGGCCTGCACCGCTACAAATCCTTCCAGCGAGACAGCCGGTAACGGCGCAACTGAATGGCCACGAACCCGCCAAAGACCGCTCCGAACACTGTTCCAGACACAAGCAGGCCGATCAGCGGTTCCAACAGGTTATCGCTGTGCCGCCACGACAGCAGGTACATGGCACCGCCATAGGCAAGACTGAAATACAAACCGCCGAACAGCGCAACCTGCCAAGGTGTATAGTAATAGATCGGCCGTAGCCGCAAACCGACACGGCGCAAACCACGATCCAACCAGGTCTCGCCAAAGATGTGACGGATGGAATTGGCCTGCATCTCGGCCAGCGCGCGGTTCATGCGGCGCTCATACTCACTGAAATGCGTCATGACCCTGCCGTCCTGCACCGCGTTGGCGACAGTCTGCGCACCATACTGTTGAATGAAGACTCCAAGGTAGAACACACAGGAAAACACATCACTCTTGCATCACAAAGATAACCAACACCTCACTCCCTTAGCAAAAATCATCGCAATGGCCAAATGCAATCAGGAGCAGCTTGGCGCAGCATCAGAATAATCCGGCGTAAACACGGACTTGTGTCAAAAGAACCTTGTGTGATGCCATTTGGTTATCAATGGATCAGCCCTTTCCATTATACGCACCCCGCCCCCTGCTTTACCCCTTCTGCGCAGGAGACCCCCAAGCCACAGGCGCGGCGGCTCTGCCAGGAGGAGGAAAACCCATGTTTCACATCTCGAAAGGCCTGTCCGCAGGTCTGATCTTCGCCGTCGCGTCCTTTGGCGCGGCCCCCGTCATGGCCGACACCTATATCGTGGCGGTCGGTGCCGCATCCAACAGCCTGCAAGGCAAGAGCGCCGCCCGCTTCGCCGAAGAGCTGCAAACCCGGTTGGGCGATGCCCACACCGTCGAATTCTACGCCGATGCCCAGCTTGGCGATGAAAAAGAGCTGATGCAGAAGCTGCGCCTCGGCACTGTGCATTTCACGCTGATCTCGTCGATCATGACCAACGTGGCCCCCGAGTTCGGCCTGTTCGAGATGCCCTTTCTGGTCAAGGATCGCGCACATCTGAAAGCCATCGACGCTGACATCGTGCGCAACGAGCTGGCCCCCAAGGCCGAGGAGCAAGGCCTGCATGTCGTCTCGACATGGGAGAACGGCTTTCGCCATATCACCAACAGCGCCCGCCCGATCAACACGCCCGCCGATCTGGCCGGGCTGAAGATCCGCACGCCCTCCTCGGAATGGCGCGTGGCGATGTTCAAGGAATGGGGGGCCAATCCCACGGCCATGTCCTTTTCCGAAGTGTTCGTTGCCCTTCAGACCGGCACGATGGACGGTCAGGAGAACCCTTTGACCAACATCGTCGGGGCCAATTTTCAGGAAGTGCAGAAATTCCTGAGCATGACCGGCCATGTCTATTCCCCCACTTATCTGACGACCGGCCTCAAGGTCTGGGATGACCTGCCCGAGGATGTGCGCGCCGCCGTCAATGACGTGGCAGCCGAGGTGCAGGATTGGTCGCTGGAGCAGGGCGAAACCGCAGATAACGAACTGGTCGCCAAGGTTGAAGCCGCTGGCGCAGCCGTGAACCAGGCGGACA
>JAMWZG010000232.1 GCA_024304855.1 Paracoccaceae bacterium | reverse complement strand
CGCCCGCCCATGGTGATGGCGACGGCGATGACCTTGAGGATGCAGAAGACCACCGCCTCCCAGAGCAGGAGGCCGCCGGTCAGGGCGGCGGAGGTCGTCTCGTAGCCCACGCCGATGATATGGGGAAACCAGATCGCCATGCCGCCCAGCATCGCGCCCGCCACGGCGGGGCGCAGCCAACGCGGCAGGCCGGTGGCGGCCTGGATGCGGTTGCCCATGTCCTCGGCCACGAAGATCGCGCGCATCAGGGCCGTGGCGACCAGCCCGCAGAGCAGGCCGAGGATCAGGAAGGCCGGCAATTCGCCATAGAATTCGAGCGTATTGATCCCCGGCAGCACGAATTCGGTGACGCCGCCATATTCCAGCCGGTTGATCACCGTGCCCGCCACGGCGGCGATGGCGATGGGGGCGAAGGCATGGACGGCGAAATGGCGCAGCACCACTTCGAGCGCGAAAAGCGCGCCTGCGATGGGGGCGTTGAAACTGGCCGAGACGGCGGCCGCCACGGCGCAGCCCAGAAGGTCGCGCCCGGTGATCCCGTCGGCGCGGATGCGCTCGCTGACCCAGCTCGAGATGACGGCGGCCATATGCACGACCGGCCCCTCGCGCCCGCTGGAGCCGCCGGTGGACAGCGTGATGAGCGAGGCCGCGGCCGAGGCGATGCCGGCGCGATGCTCGACCCGGCCGTTTTGCAGCGCCGCCCCCTCGATCACATCCGCGACCGCGCGGACGCGGCCATCGGGCGTGAAGCGGTGCAGGATCAGCCCCACCACCAGCCCGCCCGCGACAGGCAGGGCCAGCACCCAATACCAGGGCATCGTCAGGGCAAAGCTGTGCAGCATCGCCACATCATCGGTGCCGTAAAGCACGGCTTGCAGCACCTCGATCCCCTTGCGGAACAGAAGGGCCGCGAAACCGGCGGCGATGCCGATGACCAGGGCGATCAGCCAGAACTGGAACTGGCTGGGGCCGCGCTGTTTCAGCAGGCGCCAAACCTCGGCCAGGGATTGCCGTGCGCTGCTCCAGTGCCGCGCGATCTGCGCCCTGATCACCTCGGGCATCAGGGGCGCGCCCCGTTATGGCGGGTGGGGCCGGTCCCGGATGACACGCCGCTGGCTCTGTGGCCCATGATCTTGCCCCTTCCCCGTCCTGTCGGCTTGGCCTAGGGTTCGGGTCACCCGCAATGTGCAGAGTGACAGATGACCCGTTCGACAGCCTTTGACGATCTGACCACAGTGTTAGGACAACGCGCCACCCGGTCCAAGTCCGAACTGGACCAGCACGCCCGGTCCGAGACGCATTTCCCGCCCATGCCGCCCGATGTCGTGGTCTATCCCGAGACGACAGCCGAGGTGGCGGCGATCCTGCGGATCTGTGCCACCCATGGTCTGCCGGTGATCGGCTATGGCACCGGCACCTCGCTCGAGGGGCAGGCACAGGCGCCCCATGGCGGGGTCTGCGTCGATTTCCGGCTGATGAACCGGGTGTTGCAGGTCAATGCCGCCGATATGGATGTGGTCGTGCAGCCCGGCATCACGCGCGAGGCGCTGAATGCGGAGCTGCGCGCCACGGGGCTGTTCTTTCCGGTTGATCCGGGGGCCAATGCCTCGATCGGGGGGATGGCCTCGACCCGCGCCAGCGGCACCACGGCGGTGCGCTATGGCACGATGCGCGACAATGTGCTGGCACTGGAGGTGGTTCTGGCGGACGGGCGGATCATCCGCACCGGCACGCGCGCGCGCAAGACTGCGGCGGGCTATGACCTGACGGCGCTGTTCGTGGGGTCCGAGGGGACGCTGGGCCTGATCACCGAACTGACCCTGCGCCTGCATGGCCAGCCCGAGGCGACGGCGGCGGCGGTCTGCGGCTTTGCCGATATGGGCGATGCGGTGGCCGCCGTGATCGACACGATCCAGATGGGCCTGCCCATGGCGCGGATCGAATTCATCGACGCGGCCAGTGTCACGGCGGTCAACGGCTGGTCCGGCACCGCCTTTCCCCAGACCCCGCATCTGATGGTGGAATTCCACGGCTCGGATGCGGGGGTGCGCGAACAGGTCGAGAGTTTCGCGGCAATCGTGGCCGAGCATGGCGGCACCGGCTTTGACTGGGCCACGCAGCCCGAGGATCGCCGCGCGCTCTGGGCGATGCGGCACAATGCCTATTACGCCATCAAGACGCTGCGCCCCGGTGCGGTGGCGCTGGTGACGGATATCTGCGTGCCCATCGCCCGTCTGGCCGAGGCCGTGAGCGAGACGCAGGCCGATATTGCCGCATCGGGGATACCGGGGCCGATTCTGGGCCATGTGGGCGACGGCAATTTCCACGCCATCCTGCTCTATGATGCGGCCGACCCGGCCGAGGTGGCCCGGGTCCATGACCTGTCGCATCGCATGGTCGGCCGCGCGCTGGCCATGGGGGGCACGGCCACGGGCGAGCATGGCATCGGGATCGGCAAGCTCGATTACATGGAGGCCGAGCATGGCGCGGCCTGGGATGTGATGGGCAGCCTCAAGCAGGCGCTGGACCCCGGCAATATCATGAACCCCGGCAAGATGCTGCGGCAGGGGAACTGAGGCGCGCCCGCCCCTGCTTCTTCTTGCCTGAAATATCCAAGGACGCGGCCTGCAACCGGCGCGCCGGTCGCGGGGTCAGGCCATGCCCGCCAACAGCGCCCGCGCGGCGCCGCGCGCCTCGTCGGTGATGGTGTCACCGGCGACCATGCGGGCGATTTCATCGACGCGGGCGGCGGCGTCCAGCGGCACGACGGTCGTGGTCGTCATCTGCCCCTGCACGCGTTTTTCCACGCGCCAGTGATGCGCGCCAAGGGCTGCGACCTGCGGGGAATGGGTCACGACCAACACCTGCCCGCCTGCGGCCAGTTGCGCCAGACGGCGGCCCACCGCATCGGCGGTGGCCCCGCCCACGCCGCGGTCAATCTCGTCAAAGATCATGGTGATGCCGGCATCGGCGTCGCTGAGGCATACTTTCAGCGCCAGCAGGAACCGGCTGAGTTCCCCGCCCGAGGCGATGCGCGCCAGCGGTCCGGCGGGGGCACCGGGGTTGGTGGCGACACTGAAGGTGACGCTGTCGCGCCCCTCGGGCCCCGGATCGGTGGCGGTGATTTCGGTGCGAAAGACGGCGCGTTCCATCTTCAAGGGGGCCAGTTCGGCTGTCACGGCGGCGTCCAGCCGCCCCGCCGCCTCGGTCCGCGCCACAGTCAGCGCCTCTGCGGCGGCGTCATAGGCGGCCTCGGCCTGCGCCAGTTCACCCTTGAGGCTGCGCAGATCGGCATCGCCCCGGTCGAGTGCGGCAAGGCGGCTGCGTAGCCCTTCGGCAAAGGCGCCCAGATCATCGGGCAGCACGTCATGCTTGCGCGCCAGCGCCCGGATCGCGAAAAGCCGCTCCTCTGTCTCCTCCAGCTCATGCGGGTTGAAGCTGAGGTTGTCCTGCGCGCGTTCCACGCCCTGCACCGCTTCGGCCAGCTCGTTCATCGCGCGTCCCAGCGCCTCGAGCGGTGCATCCAGCAGGCCGTCGGCGCGGTCGGCCAGACCGTCAAGCCAGCGCAGCGCGTCGCTCATCGCGCCTTCGGCCCCCTGCGGGCCAAGGGCGGAATGGGCGCGGGCCATGTCCTCGCGCATCCGCTCGGCCCCCTGCATCAGGCGACGGCGGGCGTCCAGCTCCACCTCCTCGCCGGGTTGCGGGTCCATGCCGTCGAGTTCCGCGACCGCGTGGCGCAGATAGTCCTCCTCGGCGCGGACGGCGGCCAGCGCCGCCTCGGCCTCGGCCAGCCTTTTGGCCAGACGGGCGCGGGCGCGCCATGTCTCGCGCACGGACTCCATCAGCGGGGCCAGGCCTGCGAATGTGTCCAGCAGGGCGCGGTGGCCCTTGGGGTCCAGCAGGCCGCGGTCATCATGCTGGCCATGCAGTTCCACCAGCCGGTCCGAGAGGGCGCGCAGCACCTCGCCCGAGCAGCGGCGGTCATTGACCCAGGATGTCTTGCGCCCGTCGCGGGTGTTGATGCGGCGCAGGATCAGCTCGGGGCCGGAAGGGATGCCCGCCTCCTCCAGCACGGCATGGGCGGCGTGGCCCTCGGCCAGGTCGAAGGCGGCGACCACCTCGCCCTGTTCGGCGCCCTGCCGGACCAGTTCGGCGCGGCCGCGCCAGCCCAGCACGAAGCCGAGGGAATCAAGCAGGATCGACTTGCCCGCGCCGGTTTCACCCGTCAGCACGTTCAGCCCCGGCTGGAAGGTCAGATCCAGCCGGTCAATGATGAGCATGTCGCGGATTTCAAGCGCGCGCAGCATATCCCCTGTGCCCCCGGCTCATGGGTGATGAGGATTGCGGGCGCGCAGGCCCGTCATCACAGCCACTCACCCCGGATCGTCTGGCGGTAGATCTGGGCCAGCCAGCCATCGCCTGCGGCTTCCAGTTCCAGCCCGCGCCCGGTCAGCAGTTTGTAGCTGTCCTCATACCAGGTGGTCGCGCGGAAGTTGTGGCCCAGGATCGCGCCTGCGGTCTGCGCCTCCTCGGTCAGGCCCAGCGAGAGATAGGCCTCGACCAGACGGTGCAGCGCTTCGGCGGTGTGGCTGGTGGTCTGGAAATCCTGCACGACCACGCGGAAACGGTTGATCGCGGCAGTGTAATGCGCGCCCTTGAGGTAGAAGCGACCGATCTCCATTTCCTTGCCGGCCAGATGGTCGAAGGCCAGATCGAACTTGAGCACGGCCGAGGAGGCATATTCGCTGTCGGGATAGACCTCGATCACGGTGCGCAGCGATTGCAGCGCCTGAAAGGTCAGGCCCTGATCGCGGCCCACATCGTCGATCTGGTCGTAATAGGACAGCGCCAGCAG
>JAMWZG010000231.1 GCA_024304855.1 Paracoccaceae bacterium | reverse complement strand
GTCGATCTTCGCATAGCGCTTGGAATGCTTGACCGAGGGCCGGATACGGTAACACCAGGTCCGCTCGTTCTGATGGCTGGGCGCGGTAAAGGCCGTGCCCGACAACTGTTCACCATAAAGACCGTAATTGCACTTCTGCGGGCTGTTCATGCCCTGCGGCAGCGCACCGGGCAGGGCCTCGGTCTCGAAATCATTGCCAAAGCCGGGCATGTAGCCGGGCGTCGTGCCCTGCGGCGTGGCAGCCTGCACGAAGGAATGGGGAAGCGTGGGGCGATTCATGATGGCATCCTCCTTTATGGTTGCGTTGTTAACGGTTGATTTTGTAACTAACAACATGAGGAGTCCCCATCATGGCACAAAAAGACGAATTCGCGCTCCAGAGCTTTCTGCCCTACCTGCTCAACCAGGCGGCCGAGGAAAGCAGCCTTGCCTTTCAGCAGATCTACAAGGACCGCTACGGGATGCTGCGCACCGAATGGCGGGTGCTGTTCCATCTGGGGCTTTACGGCCGCCTGACCGCCAAGGACATCGGCGCGCGCTCCCGGATGCACAAGACCAAGATCAGCCGCGCCGTCCAACGGCTCGAGGATCGCCGCTTCCTGACCCGCGCGCCCGATGACGCCGACCGGCGCCAGGAATATCTGGACCTGACCACGCAGGGGCGCGCGGCCTACCGTGACCTGCACGGCGTGGCGCAAAGCTATGACGCCGCCCTTGCCGATACCCTCACCGCCGAGGAGGAGCGCATCCTGCGCATCGCCCTGCGCAAACTGGCGCGGATGGACTGACCCGCGCCAGCGGGCTCAGAACTTCGCCTCGACCCCCGGCAGGTTCAGCGCCTTGACCAGATCGCGCAACTCCTGCCGCGCGGCCACGTTCGAGATGTTCATCTGCTTGACCCCGATATCCTTGAGGTCCAGCAGCGTCAGACCGCGCGGGAACAATTCCCGGAAAATCACCCGCTCGTTGAACCCCGGTGCCACGCGGAACCCGATCCGTTTCGCCAGATTGTCCAGCGCCCGACCCATCTTTTCCTTGTTCACCATCTGCTGCGCCCCCAGACGGTTGCGCACCACGACCCAGTCGATCGGCTTCAGCCCCGCCTGCGCCCGCAATTGCCGCGCGCTCCAGACCATCTCGGAATAGACCGACGGGCCAAGGATCTTCTTCCCGTCCCCGTCCACATGCGCCAGCAGATCGAAGTCGATGAAACTGTCGTTCAGCGGCGTGATCAGCGTATCGGCCAGACTATGCGCCACCTGGGACAGCCGCGTATGCGAACCGGGACAGTCGATCACGATGAAATCGCTCACCGGGTCCAGCCGCGCAATCGCCGCCGACAGGCGCTGATCATAGGGGTTTTCCCCCTCTTTCAGCAGGGCCGGATCGGCCTCGGGCAGGTCGAGATAGACCGGCCCCGGCAGGTCCAGACCCGACTTGGCCATGAACGCCGCCCGGTTCTCGGAATAGCGGCCGAATGTCTTCTGCCGCAGGTCCAGATCCAGCGCGCCAACCCGGTGCCCCAGCCGCGCAAGGGCCGTCGCCACATGCATCGAGACGGTGGATTTCCCCGCGCCGCCTTTTTCATTTCCCACAACGATGATATACGCCAAACCGTGTCCCCGCCTTCCCTGCGACAAACGCGACCCTCTCCGGTCAATCTCCCGGATGTGGCCACTATATGTTGTATGCCCTCATATGGGAAGCGCAGCCGAGGTCAAGCGCCCTGCCAGCCTCACCCTGCGGCGCGCGGCCACCAGATTGACGTGACATCCGGCAAGCGGCTTGCTACGCACGAAACCTGTTGATGGTGATTCAAAAGGGTCTTGATGTGAAGATTGAACAGACGAAATTGCCCGGTGTCCTGATCCTGTCGCCCGCGCGCTTTGGCGATACGCGCGGCTTCTTTTCCGAAAGCTGGAACCGCAAGACCTTGGCCCAGCATGGTATCACCCTCGATTTCGTGCAGGACAATCACTCCCTCTCGGCCCGCGTCGGCACCGTGCGCGGCCTGCATTTCCAGACCCCGCCCCATGCGCAGGCCAAACTGGTCCGCTGTGGCCGTGGGCGGCTCTACGATGTGGCCGTCGATGTCCGTCGCGGCTCGCCCACCTATGGCCAGTGGATCGGAGAGGAGCTGTCCTTCGAAAACGGCCGCCAGCTCCTGATCCCCGCAGGCTTCCTGCATGGTTTCGTCACGCGCGAGCCGGATACGGAAATCATCTACAAATGCACCGATTACTACGCGCCCGAATGTGACGGGGCGATCCGATTCGATGACCCCGAGATCGGCATCGACTGGGGCCTCTCCGACGGGGTCGAGGCGCTGTTGTCCGACAAGGACGCCCGCGCACCCCTGCTGCGCGATTTCGACACTCCTTTTGTCTACGAGGGCTGAGCCATGAAATTACTCGTCACCGGGGGCGCGGGCTTCATCGGGTCCGCCGTCGTGCGTCTGGCTGTCGCGCGCGGCCATCATGTCGTCAATCTGGACGCGCTGACCTATGCCGCCTGTCTGGAGAATGTGGCCACCGTCGCGGCCAACCCGGCCTACGCCTTCGAACAGGCCGACATCCGCGACCGCGCCGCCCTTGACCGCATCTTCGCCACCCACAAACCCGATGCGGTGATGCATCTGGCCGCCGAAAGCCATGTCGATCGCTCCATCGACGGCCCCGGTGACTTCATCGAGACGAATATCACCGGCACCTACAACATGCTCGAAGCCGCGCGCGCCTATTGGACCACGCAGGGCAAGCCCGACAGCTTCCGCTTCCACCACATCTCCACGGATGAGGTGTTCGGCTCCCTTCCCGCCGACCCGTCGGTCAAATTCACCGAAGACACCCCCTACGATCCGCGCTCGCCCTATTCGGCCTCCAAAGCCGCCAGCGACCATCTGGTGCGTGCCTGGGCTGAAACCTACGGCCTGCCCGTGGTGCTGACCAATTGCTCCAACAATTACGGCCCCTATCACTTCCCCGAAAAGCTGGTTCCCGTCATCATCCTCAACGCTTTGGCGGGCAAACCCCTGCCGATCTATGGCGATGGCTCCAACATCCGTGACTGGCTCTATGTCGAAGATCACGCCGACGCCCTTCTTCTGGTGCTGGAGAAAGGCGCGCTGGGCCGCAGCTACAACATCGGCGGCGAGAATGAGCGCACCAACCTCGAACTCGTCCGCACCCTGTGCACGATTCTCGACGACCTCAGCCCCAAACCGGCAGGCTCCTATGCCGATCAGATCACCTTCGTGACCGACCGCCCCGGCCATGACGCCCGCTACGCCATCGACCCCTCGCGCATCCGCGCCGAACTCGGCTGGCGCCCCTCAGTCACGGTGGAAGAAGGCCTGCGCCGCACCGTGCAATGGTATCTCGACAACGAGTCCTGGTGGAAACCCCTGCAAACCCGCCACGGCGTCGGGCAGCGTCTGGGAACGGCGGGTTAGACAGCGATGGACAGCTTGCCGGCTCCACGACTGCTGCGCCACACCCCCGGAACGATCGAGAATTTGTCCGCCAATGCCGCGCACCGTTTCGCCGCGCAGCACGCCCTTGTGCATTACGCCTCGGGCGCGGTCTTCACCTTCATTCCCAAGAACGCCTGCACAAGCCTGCGCGTCAGCCTGGCCCTTGCGAATGGTGTGATCGCGGACCCTGCCGATTGGGGATGGGTCCACCAGAACAACACAACCTTTTCCGCAACCCTGTCGGAACTTGCCCGCGCCTCTCGCACAGCGGTGGTGCTGCGATGCCCTTTCTCGCGGCTGGTCAGCACATTTCTGGACAAGATCGTCTCGCGTGACCGAGAGTTCTGGGCCCTTCACCGCCTGTCACGCGACACCATCGACCCCGACACCCTGACCTTTCGTCAATTCGTGGACTGGATCGGCCGACCGGGTTTTTTCCGGGCCGATATCCATTGGCGTCCGCAGGTCGATTTCCTGGTTTACGCCCACTATGATGATGTCTTCAGCATGGCGGATCTGACCGGTTTCGCCACCTGTTTCTCGGCCTCCACGGGGCAAGCCTTCGTCGATGCGCGCCCTTTGTCGGGCCATGCCACATCCTCCTACGCGGCAAGTCAGGGCGGCTGCCATGCCGATACCCCGCTTCTGACCCTGTTGCTGGACAAGTCGAAAGGCCTGCTGCCACGTCCGCAGGATCTGTATGACGCGCCCTTGATCGCACAGGTGCGGCGGCTCTATGCAAAGGATCTGGAACTCTATCTCGATCTGATCGGCCCCAAGGGCCTTTTGTTTCCCCAAGCAGAGGATCTGGCATGATACGCCTTCTCGTCTTCGGTCAGACCGGACAGGTCGCCACCGAACTGGCCCGTCAGGCCACCCCCGACATTGCCGTGACCTGCCTTGGCCGCGACCGGGCTGACCTGTCCGATCCCGCCGCCTGCGCCGCGGCCATCGCCGCATCCGACGCCGATGTGGTGATCAACGCCGCCGCCTATACGGCAGTGGACCGCGCCGAATCCGACGAAGCCCTGGCCACGACGGTCAACGGCACGGCACCGGGCGCCATGGCACAGGCCTGCGCCGCCCGCGCCATCCCCTTCCTGCATGTCTCGACCGATTACGTCTTCGACGGCAGCGGCACGAGGCCATGGCAACCGTATGACCCCACCGGCCCCCTGGGCGCCTATGGCCGCTCGAAACTGGCGGGCGAAAACGCCGTCCGCGCCGCCGGCGGCCCCCATGCCATCCTGCGCACCTCCTGGGTCTTTTCCGCCCATGGCGCGAATTTCGTGAAAACCATGCTGCGCCTTGGGGCCGAGCGCGCGAAACTCACCATCGTCGCGGATCAGATCGGCGGGCCCACCAGTGCCGCCGACATCGCCGCCGC
>JAMWZG010000230.1 GCA_024304855.1 Paracoccaceae bacterium | reverse complement strand
CGGCCTGCATGTCATCCCGCTCTGCCTGTCCTCGACCATCGTGCGGGTCACGCTGGATATGGCGGGGATCATCCTGACGGCGGCGGGTCTGGGCTTTCTGGGCCTTGGCGCACAGCCGCCGCTGCCCGAATGGGGGGCCATGATCTCACGCGGGCGGTCGTTCATACTGGATCAGTGGTGGGTCGCCACGATGCCCGGCTTTGCCATCGTGATCGTCTCGCTGGGGTTCTGCCTGTTCGGTGACGGGCTGCGCGACGTGCTGGACCCCAAGCAAAGGAGCAAGGGATGACCCTGCTTGAGGTTGACAACCTGCGCGTCACCTTTCCGTCGGACCAAGGCCCGGTCGAGGTGGTGCGTGGACTGTCCTTTGCCCTGGGCCGCGAAAGGCTGGGGATCGTGGGTGAATCCGGGTCCGGCAAATCCATGACGGGCCGTGCCATCATGGGGCTGATCGGCGCGCCGGGGCAGGCGACGGCTGACCGGATGGCGTTCGAGGGGCGCGACCTGCGCCACCTGCCCGAGCGCGAGATGCGCAAGCTGCGCGGTGCGCGCATGTCCATGGTGTTGCAAGACCCCAAGTTCAGCCTCAACCCCGTGATCCGCATCGGCGACCAGATTGCCGAGGCGCTGGAATTCCACACCCGCCTTTCTGCCCGTGCCCGCCGCGCGCGGGTGCTCGAGGCGTTGGAGGCGGTGCGGATCGACGATCCCGAGCGCGTGGCGCGTCTCTATCCGCATGAGGTGTCGGGCGGGATGGGCCAGCGTGTGATGATCGCGATGATGGTCGTGATGGAGCCCGCATTGATGATCGCGGATGAACCGACCAGTGCGCTGGACGTATCGGTGCGCGGGCAGGTGCTGGACATCATGGATGATCTGGTGCGGCGCCGTGGAATGGGCCTTTTGCTGATCTCGCATGACTTGAACATGGTGGCGCGGTGGTGCGACCGGATTCTGGTCATGTATCGCGGCCAGATCGTCGAGGAACTGGGCGCGGGCGCGCTGCATGAGGCGCAGCATCCCTATACCCGCGGGCTGCTGGCCAGCCTGCCCCGGCTGAACGAGGATCGCGCGACGCTGCCGGTTCTGGACCGCGCGGCGCTTGACGGGTTCATGGCGGGGGGCGACCGATGATCGCGGTGCAGAACCTGAATGTCCGCTATGGTGACACGACCGTGCTGCATGGCGTGTCGCTGGCCGTGGCGCAGGGCGAGAGTTTCGCGCTGGTGGGCGAAAGCGGATCGGGGAAATCGACGATCCTCAAGGCGCTGGCGGGGCAGGTGGCTGATTGGCAGGGCCAGATGCGGCTGGCGGGGCAGGATTTGCAGCCGGGGCGCAAGGCCCATTTGGCGCGGCAGGTGCAAATGGTCTTTCAAGACCCCTACGGCAGCCTGCATCCGCGCCGCAGTGTCGATGACACGCTGGCCGAACCGCTGGCAATCCACGGGATCAAGGGCCGTGACGCGCGGGTGCTGGCGATGCTGGACGCCGTCGGCCTGCCGCGCCGTTTCCGCTTTCGCCTGCCGCATCAGCTCTCGGGTGGGCAGCGCCAGCGTGTCGCCATCGCCCGCGCCCTGATGCTGGAGCCGCCGGTGCTGCTGCTGGACGAGCCGACAAGCGCGCTGGATGTCTCGGTTCAGGCGGAAATCATGAACCTTCTCAAGGGATTGCGCGAAGAGAAAGGGTTGACCTTCCTGCTGGTGACACATGACCTGCCGGTGGTCAGCTTCCTCTGCGACCGGCTGGCCGTGTTGCGCGCGGGCCGTGTCGAGGAGACGGCAGAGGTCGCCACCCTGCGCGCCGCCGGGCTGCAAAGCGCCTATGGGCGCGAGTTGCTGGAACGCTCGGGTCTGGTCTGACGGGGCGGGCCCGTGCCGGTCTTGACTTGCGCGGTGCAGGATTGTTTTCTGCCCGGTATATCGGTGTGGTGAGGTGATGGACCATGTCCCTGTTTTTCGTTTCGCAGATGATCCATGGCCCGGCGCGCGCACCGATGCCGCCGGTCACACACCCCCCCTTCTGGACAGTTCAGGTGGCGCCATGATCGAACCCGTGGCCGAGCGCACCCCGCTTGACCTTTTGCGCGAACATGCCGTGCAGGACAGTTTCGAGGCGCTGCGCGAGCACATGATCGGCGCGATGCTGTTCGAGGACAAGAAGCGCATCCGCCAATGGTGCCTGCAACAGGCCGTGGCCGCACTTGGCACGCGGGGGCTGTTCGCGGAATTCGGCGTCTGGCGTGGGCGTGGGGTCAACCTTTTCGCCCGGCATCTGGCCAGATCCGGGGTGACGGTCTGGGGCTTCGACAGTTTCGAGGGGCTTGAGGAGGACTGGACAGGCCATGCGCGCGGGGCCGAACAGGGGCGATACTCTCTGGAGGGGCAGATGCCCGAGGTTCTGGACAATGTGCGTCTGGTCAAGGGCATGGTGCAGGATACCGTTCCCGGATGGCTGGCCGAGCAGCGGCAAGGGCCGCTGATCTTTGCCCATCTCGATCTGGACACCTATACGCCCACGCGCTTCGTGCTTGATGCGATCCGGCCGCGTCTGGTGCCCGGCTCTGTCCTGCTGTTCGACGAGCTTTACGGCTATCCCGGATGGCGCGGTCATGAGTGGAGGGCGCTGAACGAGGCTTTGCCCGCCGACAGCTATCGCTTCATCGCCTTCTCCGGGCAGGCGGTCGGGATCGTCATCGAGCGGGTTGATTGACGGCAGGTGCCGCGCCGCTATGGTCTGGGTCAAACCTGAACCAAGGAGCCACCGATGACACGCCATGATAACCCCACAGCCGGACCGATTGATGTGGCCAGCCTGGACCGGCTGGCTGAACTGGCGGTGCGGGTGGGGTTGAACCTGCAACCGGGGCAAGACCTACTGCTGACCGCTCCGATCGAGGCGCTGCCTTTGGTGCGGCGCATCGCGGAACATGCCTACAAGGCCGGGGCGGGGCTGGTGACGCCGCTCTTCTCCGACCCCGAGGTGGCACTGGCGCGCTATCGCCATGGCGCCGATCACAGTTTCGACAAGGCGGCGGGCTGGCTTTATGACGGGATGGGGGCTGCGTTCGATGCCAATACCGCGCGGCTGGCCATCGTGGGCGATGATCCGATGCTGCTGGCGGAGCAGGATCCCGACAAGGTGGGCCGCGCCAACAAGGCCAATTCCATTGCCTATACGCCTGCCCGCGAGCGGATCACCAATTTCGCGATCAACTGGAACATCGTGGCCTGGCCGGGCAAGGCCTGGGCGCGGCTGATGTTTCCCGACCTGCCCGAGGATCAGGCCGTGGCGCGGCTGGCGCAGGCGATCTTTGCCGCCTCGCGCGTGGATCAGGGCGATCCGGTGGCCAACTGGGCCGCGCATAACACGCGGTTGCGTGAACGGTCCGACTGGCTGAACGGGCAGGCCTTCCATGCGCTGCATTTCACCGGGCCGGGCACCGACCTGACGGTCGGTCTGGCCGACGGGCACGAATGGATGGGCGGCGCGTCGCTGTCGCGCAACGGGATCATCTGTAACCCCAACATCCCGTCCGAGGAGGTGTTCACCACGCCCCATGCCCTGCGGGTCGAGGGGCATGTATCATCGACCAAGCCGCTGTCGCATCAGGGCAGCCTGATCGACGGCATTCGCGTCACATTCGAGGAGGGCCGCATCACCGAAGCCCATGCCACCAAGGGCCAAGAGGTGCTGCGCAAGGTGCTGGACACGGATGAGGGCGCGCGGCGTCTGGGCGAGGTGGCACTTGTGCCGCATGGCTCGCCCATCTCGCAATCGGGGCTCTTGTTCTACAACACGCTTTTTGACGAGAATGCCGCCTGCCATATCGCGCTGGGTCAGTGCTATTCCAAATGCTTCAAGGGCGGCGATACGATGTCGGCGGCGGATGTGGCGGCGCAGGGCGGCAACTCCAGCGCGATCCATGTCGACTGGATGATCGGATCGGATCAGATCGACATCGACGGCGTTCATGCCGATGGCCGCCGCGTGCCGGTGTTCCGCAAGGGTGAATGGGCCTGAAACATCACACCAATCAACCTGCGCGTGACGTGGCGACAACCTGAGGAAACAGGTTGCGTCAGACAAAGCCTCGCAGGTATCCTGCCGGCACCACCCGCTTCGCGGGCGCCACATACTGCAAACATAACGGGGGGCGGCCACAGCTGACCCACCCGATACATAACGGGAGTTGATCCATGTATTCCAAGTTTCCCACCGCCGCTGCGCGGACGGGTCGCGCGATGCTGCTGGCCGGTGCCGCTCTGGCGCTGACCATGACAGCCGCCAGCGCCGAGACCCTGCGCTGGGCCCGCGTTGCCGATGCGCTGACGCTGGACCCGCATTCGCAGAACGAAGGTCCGACCTCGACCCTGCTGCACCACATCTATGAAACGCTGGTCGGCCGCGCCACCGATGGCTCGCTGGAGCCGCGTCTGGCGACCGAGTGGAGCATCAGCGCCGAAGATCCGACCGTCTGGGTGTTCAAGCTGCGCGAAGGCGTCAAGTTCCACGATGGCGCCGATTTCACCGCTGAAGACGTGGTCTTCTCGCTGGACCGTGTCCGCGCCGAAAGCTCGGGCTTCAAGGCCCTGCATTCCGCTGTGGAAAGCGTGTCGATGGTCGATGACTATACCGTGCACGTCAAGATGACCGGCCCCTCGCCGCTCTATGTGCAGAACCTGACCAACACGTTCATCATGGACAAGGGCTGGGCCGAGGCCAACGACACCGCCGAGGTGCAGGACTTCGAGGGCGGCGAGATCACCTATGCCACCACGAATGCCAATGGCACCGGCCCCTACAAGCTGCAAAGCCGCGAACCGGACGTGCGCACCGTCATGACCATCAATGAGGAATACTGGGGCCGCGACCAGTTCCCGATGGAGGTGA
>JAMWZG010000023.1 GCA_024304855.1 Paracoccaceae bacterium | reverse complement strand
AGCGCATCTGCCCCGCCCCCAAGACCAAGGCCCGATCTGATGCAAGCCCTTCTCGACGTGATCCTGCCGGTCTTCGGCGTCATCGGCATGGGCTATCTCGCCGTGCGCCTCGGGTATTTCAAGGACAGCGCCGTAGACGGGCTGATGAGCTTCACCCAGAGTTTCGCCATCCCCTGCCTGCTGTTCAGCGCCATCGCGAAGCTGGACCTTGGACAGAGCTTCGACCCGCGTCTCTTGCTCTCGTTCTACACGGGTGCCGCTGCCGGGTTCTTTGCGGGAATGCTCGGCGCGCGCTACATCTTCGGCCGCGAGTGGGAGGATGCGGTGGCCATCGGGTTCTGCTGCCTCTTTTCCAACTCGCTGATGCTGGGCCTGCCGATCACCGAACGCGCCTATGGCGTTGACGCGCTGCAAGCCAATTACGCCATTGTCGCGCTGCATTCGCCCTTCTGCTACGGCCTCGGCATCACCGCGATGGAGGTGGTGCGCGCGCGTGGCACAGGCCAGACCCCGGCACGTCTGGCGCTGACGGTGGGACGGGCCATGTTCCGCAACGCGCTCATCCTGGGCATCCTGCTGGGTTTTGTCGTGAACCTCGGCGGCATTCCCCTGCCTGCCCCCGTGACCGGCACGCTGGACCTGATGGTGCGCGCGGCCCTGCCGGCGGCCCTCTTCGGTCTGGGCGGTGTGCTGGTCCGCTACCGGCCTGAAGGCGATCTCAAGGTCATCGGCTATGTCGTCGCCGTCTCGCTGCTGCTGCACCCGGCGACCGTCTGGCTGATGGGGCGCGCCACCGATCTGGGGCAGGCCGGTTTCCGCTCGGCCGTGCTGACAGCAGCCATGGCACCCGGCGTGAACGGCTATATCTTCGCCAATATGTATGGCCGCGCCCGCCGCGTCGCCGCCTCGGCGGTGCTGCTCGGAACGGGCATCTCGGTCATTACCATCTGGCTCTGGCTGGCCGTCATTCCCTAAGGTGTCCGCATCCGTGACCGACCACCCCGCCGCACCGGACGCCTCCGCCGCATGGGCCTTTGCCGCCTATCAGGCGGTGCGCGCGCGCCTGCCGCAGGCACGTTTCCCGGCCATATCGCGCACAGCCCCGGACCTGACCGCTCTCATGGGCAGTCATGACATCTTCCTGCTGGATGCCTTCGGTGTCTTGAACGTGGGCGAAACCGCCATCCCCGGCGCGGTAGAGCATATCGCCGCCCTGCAAGCGGCGGGCAAGCATGTCATGGTCGTCTCCAATGCGGCCGGCTATCCCAAACGGTTCCTGATGGCGCGACTTGCACGGCTGGGTTTTGACTTTGCCCCCGATCACGTCCTGTCCAGCCGCGAGGTGCTTCTGGCCCATCTGCTGCGCCAAGCACCCCGCCAATGGGGGCTGATGGCCGATGATCACTACGGGCTGGAGGAGCTGGACAGCCTGCACGCCACCATCCTTGCCGATGATCCCGCCGCCTATGACGCGGCCCAAGGTTTCGCCTTTCTCGGCTCGGGCACCTGGACCGAGACCCGCCAACACCTGCTGACCGACAGCCTGCGCCGCAATCCACGCCCCGTTCTGGTGGGCAATCCCGACATCGTCGCCCCGCGCGAGGGCGGGCTGTCCCTCGAACCCGGCCATTTCGCGCATCAGCTCGCCGATCAGACCGGGATCGCGCCGCAGTTCTTCGGCAAGCCATACCCGGCGATCTTCGAGATGGCCCTGACCCGCGCCCGCGCCGCGCGCCCCGATGTCACCGATCCCGCCCGCATCGTCATGGTCGGGGATACGCTGCACACCGACATCCTGGGCGGTGCCGCCGCCGGGGTGCAGACAGCACTTGTCACCGGCTTTGGCGCACTTCTGGGCCTCGATGTGAACATGGCCATCCAGACCTCCGGCTTCCGGCCCGATCTGATCCTGCCCACCACCTGAACCCGGCGCCTGCCCCACTCCATCTGACGCCCAATCCGCGGCGCGCCGCCCTCCCGCAACCCCTTCGCAAGAAACCGCTTCATTCCGGCCACCTGATACAGACGTGAGGCAAAAGCGGGTGGAGGTTTTGCGCGCGGCCCGCTACCCTTAAACGGGAAAGCAAGTGGCGGGACCAGACCCATCCGCCTTTGACCAGACGAAAGGACGACAGGTGCACCAGCCCCGCCCTCTCCGCTCTCGTGCGGGTGTCATCACTGCGACCCTGTCGGCCGGTGTCCTGGCCTGGCTTCCGGCCCTGCCTGCCACGGCCCTCGACCGTGCCGATCTGGTCTTTGTCGAAGGCGGCACCGACCGGCTCAAGGAACGGCTCGAGGCAGGCTCGCTCCTGCTGACCGCGCAACGCGATGCCGTGACAGACCCGCAGGATCTTCTGGCGGCGGCGCAGGCGGATTACCGGCGCATGGTCGATCTGCTCTATGCCAGCGGCTATTACAGCGGCGTCGTGAACATCCGCATCGACGGGCGCGAGGCGGCGGAAATCCCGCCGCTCGATCCGCCCACCAGCATCTCGGTCGCCGAAATCCGCATCTCGCCTGGTCCGCGCTTCACCTTCGGCCTGGCCGAGATCGGCCCGCTCGCTCCCGGTCGCCGCGCCCCGGAGGAGTTCCAGCCCGGCGCCGTCGCCCGTGCCACCGCCATCACCGATACCGCCACCACCGCCGTGAACGACTGGCGCGAGGCCGGCCACGCCAAGGCCGAAGTCTCCGACCAGCGCGTGACCGCCATCCACCCCGAGGCGCGCCTTGATGCGCAGATCGCCCTCAGCCCCGGCCCCGCCGTCACCTTTGGCACCGTGAATGTTGCAGAGGGCTCGACGGTCCGCCCCACCGTGATCCGCCGCATCGCCGGCCTGCCCGAGGGCGCGCGCTACGACCCCGACACATTGGCCAAAGCCGCGCAACGCCTGCGCAGCACCGGCGCCTTCCGCTCAGTCGCCTTGACCGAGGCCGAATTGCTGGGCCCGGGCAACAGCCTCGACATCGGCGTGGCCGTCGTGGACGAACGCCCGCGCCGCTATGGCTTCGGGGCCGAAATCGCCACCGACACCGGCCTCGGCTTCAACGGCTTCTGGATGCACCGCAACCTGTCGGGCCGGGCCGACCGGCTGCGCATCGAAGGCAGCATCGAAGGGATCGAAGCGGATACCGGCGGTCTCGATTACGGGCTGAGCGCGCGCTATGACCGTCCTGCCGTCTATGGTCCCGATACCGGCTTTTTCGGCATCATCGGGGTCGAACGTCTGGACGAGGAATTCTTCCTTACCGAACGCGCCTATATCGGGCTTGGCGTCACCCGCACCTTCTCCGATACGCTCCAGGGCGAGCTGGGCCTGACCCTTGAACAGGCCCGCGTCACTTCGCGCTTCCTGCCGCGCATCGTGGGGGCCACCTTCCCCGTCCGCGAATATACGCTGGTCAGCCTGCCGGGTGCCCTGACATGGGACCGCCGCGATGACATCCTGAACCCGACCACGGGCTTCTACCTCAAGGCCGAGGCGATGCCCTTCATCGACACCGACGGCAATGACAGCGGCGGGCGGCTGCGCTTCGACGCCCGCGCCTACCGCGCCTTCGGCTCGGATGGCGGCATCGTTCTGGCAGGGCGCGCACAACTGGGTGCGCTGTTCGGACCGGACCCGCTCGATACGCCCCCCGACTTCCTGTTCTACTCGGGCGGCGGTGGCACCGTGCGGGGCCAACCCTACCAGTCGCTCTTTCTCGATCTGGGCGGCGGGGGCGGCATCGGCGGGCGCAGCTTCGTCGGCCTTTCCGGCGAGGTGCGCGCCAAGGTGACAGAGACGATCAGCCTCGTGGGTTTTGCCGATGCGGGCTATATCGGCGCGGAAAGCATCTATGACGGCACCGGCGAATGGCATTCCGGCGCGGGCATCGGCCTGCGCTATGACACGGCGGTCGGCCCGCTGCGCCTTGATGTGGCAGGCCCGGTCGGCGGCGACACCGGCGACGGGGTGCAGATCTATATCGGAATAGGACAATCCTTCTGATGCGCGTTTTTCTTTGCACCCTTCTGCTTCTGCCGCTTCTGGCCCTGTCCACCCCGGCCAGCGCCCAGACCACCGAGGAAGATCGCGGCTATATCCAGGGCCTGCTCGAGGACAACCTGTCCTCGGTCGGTCGCGACGTGCGGATCGTGGGCTTTCAGGGCGCGCTCAGCGCCCGCGCCAGCATCGACGAACTGACCATCGCGGATGGAGAGGGGATCTGGCTGCGCCTGACCGATCTGGTGCTGGACTGGAACCGCTCCGCCCTTCTGCGCGGCCGGATCGACGTGACCGAACTGACTGTCGGCCAGATCGAGGTGGTCCGCCCCCCCGTGCCCGACCCCGACCTGCCCGCCGCCGAGGCCTCTTCGGGCTTTTCCCTGCCCGAACTGCCCGTCTCGGTGCAGATCGGCCGCATCGCCGCCGAACGTGTCGTTCTGGGCGAGGCCCTCATCGGCCAACCCGTCGAGATCAGCCTTGAAGGCAATGCCACGCTCGACGGCGGACAGGGCAATGCCGAACTGACCATCGACCGGATCGACGGGCCGCAGGGCCGCGTCCTGCTGTCGGGCGCCTATGTCAATGCCAGCCGCCAGCTGACCCTTGATCTGGTGGTCGAGGAAGAGGCAGGCGGCATCGCCGCCACGCTGATGGGCCTGCCCGGTGCGCCCGCCCTCAGGCTGGCGGTCACTGGCGACGCGCCGGTGGATGACTTCACCGCCGATCTGACCCTGGCCACCGACGGGCAGGAACGGCTGGCCGGGCAAGTCATCCTGCAAACCCTGCGCGAGACCGGACCCGCCGAAGAAGGCTCTCCCGGCAGCGAACTGATCACCCGCCGCTTCGTCACCCGCATCGGCGGCGACATCGCCCCGGTCTTCGCCCCCGATTACCGCGAATTTTTTGGCCCCGACATCCAGCTTGCCGTGACCGCGACGCAAACCCCCGAAGGCCGTCTGGTGCTGGACGGTCTGGACCTCAGCGCCGATGCGATCCGCCTGACCGGCTCTGCGGCCATCGCAGCGGATGGCTGGCCCGAACGGCTGGCGCTTGACGGCCGCATTGCCGCCCCGGACGGCGGCCCCGTGCTGCTGCCCCTGTCGGGGCCGCGCACCCGCGTGAACGGCGTCGATCTGGACCTGTCCTATGATGCCGAAGCCGGCGACAGCTGGACCCTGACCCTGGGCGTGGACGGGCTGGAACGCCCCGACCTGCGCGCCCGCCGCGCCGATCTGACCGGCGAGGGGTTGATCGCCCGCGGCACGGGCGAAGGGGCCGTTGGCCGCGTCACCGGCCAGATCGCCCTCGCGACCGAGGGGCTGCAAACCGATGACGCCGCGCTCGCGCAGGCCCTGGGCGGCGATGTGACCGGCGGTCTGGCCTTTGACTGGACCACCGACGGCCCCTTCCAGATCCCGCGCCTGTCGCTGGCCTTTGCCGACACGACCCTGACCGGCAATGCCGTGATCGACACCGAGGCGGGCGACACGCCCGAAGACATCGGCAATCTGGGGGTGGATTTCGATCTGCAACTGATCACCGCCGATCTGTCGCGCTTCGCAGGCCTTGCCGCGCAACCGCTGTCAGGCGCCGCCGATCTGGCCCTGCGCGGACAGGTTCTGCCCCTGACCGGCGCGTTCCGCATCGACCTGTCCGGCAGCGGGCAGGATCTGGCCATCGGCCAGCCCCGCGTCGATCCGCTGATCACCGGCGCAAGCCAGGTCGCGCTACAGGCCAGCCGCGACGAAACCGGCACAAGGGTGGACCTGTTCGAGATCACCACCACCGGCACCGACCTGCGCGGCCGCGCGGCGCTGGCCTCGGACGGCAGCACCGTCGATCTGACCGCGCGCCTGCTGGACGCAGGGCTGATCCTCGAAGGCGTGAATGGACCCATCGGCCTGACCCTCGGCGCGCGGCAGGAGGCGCAGACATGGGCCGTCACCCTTGACGCCGAAGTACCGGGCGACACCACTGCGCGCCTGACCGGCACCGTCACCGGCGACGGGATCGAGCTGCTGCTGGCCGAAGGTCAGCTCAGCGCCACGGCAGGCAACCTCAGCCCCTGGTCCACACTGGCCGGGCGCAGCCTCGCGGGCTCCGCCACGCTCAGCCTTGATGCCTCGGGTGATGTGCTCGCGCGCAGCGGCACCGCCTCGGGCAGCCTCAAGGGGCAGAACCTGCGCCTCGACATCCCCACCGCCGATACGCTCCTGCGCGGCGACAGCAGCCTGACCTTCGCGCTGCGCCAGATGGCCGAGGGCATGACCATCCTCGATCTTGTGGAACTGCGCACACCGCAGGGCGTGACCGACCTGACCGGCCGCGTCTCGGCCAATGACAGCCGCCTGCGCTTTGACGCCTATATCCGCGACATCGGCCTGATCACGCCGGAACTGTCCGGTGCCGCCAGCGCGCAGGGCGTGGTGCAAAGCACCGGCGGCGACTGGCGGCTGGACATCGACGCCACCGGACCCGGCGGCATCACCGCCCGCACCGCAGGCACCGTGGCCCCCGATGGCCAGCGCGTGAACATCACCCTGGCCGGCAACGCGCCCCTGTCTCTGGCCAATGACAGGCTGCGGCCCAATTCGGTCAGCGGCATTCTGTCCTATGATCTGGCGGTCAATGGCCCGCCCGCCCTGACCTCGGTCTCGGGCGTCCTGTCCACCCAGGGCGCGCGGGTGGTCCTGCCGGGGCCGCGCCTTGCGCTGGGGGATCTGGGCGCCACCATCCGCCTGTCCGATGGCCGCGCGCAGATCGAGGCGCAGGCCGCCCTCTCCAGCGGCGGACAGTTGGCCCTGACGGGGCCGGTCTCGCTGAGCGCGCCCTTCGCCGCCGACCTGACCGCCACCCTGAACGCAGCGGTGCTGAGCCAGCGCAACCTTTACGAGACAACGGCGAACGGGCGGGTCACATTGACCGGCCCGCTGACCAATGGCGCGCGGATCGGCGGCCAGATCGACCTTGATACGGTCGAGCTGCGCATCCCGGAATCGCTGGGCCCGACCTTCGCCAACCTGCCGGGTCTGGACCATCGCGGCGAAAGCGCCGCCGCGCGCCAGACCCGCCTCTGGGCCGGGTTGATCGCCGATCCTGCAGCCGCATCCGGCCCCGCTGTCGCCTTTCCCATCGACCTGCTGATCAACGCCCCCGCGCGCATCTTCGTGCGCGGACGCGGGCTGGATGCCGAACTGGGCGGCCGCCTGCGTCTGGGCGGCACCACCGCCGCACTCGAGCCGCAGGGGCGCTTCACGCTGGTGCGCGGCCGCTTCAACATCCTTGGCAAACGTCTGGACCTGACCGAAGGACAGGTCAGCCTGCAAGGCGCTTTTGACCCCTATATCCGCTTTATCGCGGAAACCGAGGCCGCCGGCAGCGCCGTGCGCATCGGTCTGGAAGGCCTCGCCTCGGCCCCGGAACTGACCCTGACCTCCAGTCCCGAACTGCCGCAGGACGAGGTGCTGGCCCTGCTCCTGTTCGGACGCGGCATCACCGACATCTCGGCCTTGCAGGCGGTGCAGCTGGCCGGGGCGATCCGCACCCTCTCGGGTCGCGGCAATGGCCTGAGCGAGAACCTGCGCGCCTCGATCGGCGTGGATGATCTGGACCTGAGCACCAATGAGGAGGGCCAGACCGAGGCCCGCGTGGGCAAATATCTGTCCGACAACCTCTATACCGATGTCACCGTGAATACCGAGGGCGAGACGCAGATCAACCTCAACCTCGACGTGACCCGCTCGATCACCGTGCGCGGGCGCGTGAATTCCGACGGCGGCACCGGGGTGGGCGTCTATATCGAACGCGACTACTGACCGCCGCACTCGGCGGTGCGGTGGCGCCGTGGATATTTGCAGCAAGAAGAAGAGAGGGCGCGCCCTCGCCCGTCAGGCCGCGCGCCGCCCTGCCGACCAGACACCCCGCACCACCGCGCTGCCCGCCACCGGACGGCAGCGCACCAGATCGGCCCGCAGCCCCGGCGCAAGACGGCCCCGGTCCGCAAGCCCCGTCGCCGCGGCGGGGGCGGATGTGACCGTGGCAATGCCGCGCGCCAGATCGCCCCAGATCTCGCCCAGCCTCAGGGCAGAGGTCAGCAGCGAGGCCGGCACATAGTCCGAGGAGACGATGTCCAGCAAGTCCATCCCCGCAAGATCCGCCGCCGCCACATTGCCCGAATGCGACCCGCCCCGGATCAGGTTGGGTGCGCCCATCATGATGGCGATGCCATGCGCACGGCAGGCCGCCGCCGCCTCGGGCGTGGTGGGGAATTCGGCCAGCCGGATGCCGTGACCGGCCGAAACCGCGACCTGATCCGCTGTCGTGTCGTCATGGCTGGCCAGCACCGCGCCATAGCGCCGCGCCTCGGCCACCGCTGTCGCCTCGTGCAGCCTGCCCAGACGCGCGCTGACATCGCGCAACCGGGCGACGTGATCCACGAACTGCGCCTCTGAGATGGCGTTCTTGCCCATGACATAGGCCTTGAGCTTGGAGATGTCGCGGAACTGCCGCTGTCCCGGCGTGTGATCCATCAGGCTGACGATTCCCACCCGGTCATCCGGGCCGAACAGGGCCATTTCATCGACCAGCGTTTCGGAACAGACCTCGGCCCGCAGATGCAGGAAATGACTGATGCGCAGCGCCCCCTGCGCCCGCAACTCCAGCAGCTCGGACGACAGCCCGCGGGCATAGGCCTTGTAACGTCCCACGCCCGACGGGATCGACCCTACGCGCATCGCATCGAAGACGGTGGTGATGCCCACGCTGGCCAGTTCCGCATCATGGGCGATGATCGCTGCCGCATGGGGCCAGTCCACACCGGGGCGCGGCTGGATATGGCGTTCCAGATTGTCCGTATGCAGCTCGATCAGGCCGGGGATCAGCAGATCGCCCTCGCAATCCTCGCCGCGCGCGGCATGGCCCGTGCCGATCTCGGCAATCAGCCCGTCGCGGATCACCAGATGGCCCTGCATCGTGCCCTCGGGCAGGACCAATGTCGCGTTGTTCAGGATGGTTTCAGTCATGTCATACCCCTTTCGGGTGGTATAAGTGTCGGGATGTCACCGCTTTGTGACAAAGCTGCTGCAAGTCTGAGCCATGACCCGATTTCAACGATATGCGATCTATGTGATGCCCGACGGCCCGCTGGCCGATTTCGGCGTGGCCTGGCTGGGCTGGGACGCGCGGACGGGTGGCCCGGTCGATCACCCCGAGGTGGCGGGACTGCCCCGCCCGCTGTCCGAGATCACCGCGACGCCGCGCAAATACGGGCTGCACGCCACGATCAAGCCGCCCTTCCGGCTGGCCGCAGAGACGACCCTCGCCGCCCTCATGCAGGATCTGGCCAACCTGTGCGAACGGACGGACCCGGTCACGCTGGACGGTCTGACGCTGGCCCGGCTGGGCAGCTTCCTGGCCCTTGTGCCTGCGGGGGACACGGCCGCGCTCGATACCCTGGCCGCCGCCGCCGTGACCGGGCTTGACCGCCACCGCGCCCCCCTGACAGAGGCCGATCTGACCCGCCGCCGCGCAGGCAAGACCCTGAGCCCCGCGCAGGAGGACAATCTGATCCGCTGGGGCTATCCTCATGTGCTGGACCAGTTCCGGTTTCACATCACCCTGACGGGCAGCCTGCCCCGCCACGAGGCCGAAGCCGTGGCCGAGGCGCTGAGCCCGCATCTGATCCCGCACCTGCCGCGCCCCTATGCCATCGACAGCCTGTGCCTGATGGGCGAGGATGCCGAGGGCCTGTTCCACCTGATCCATCGCTACCCCCTCGGGCCGGCGGCCAGCCGGTCCAGCACCGCGACCAGCGCCTGAACCCCGTCCTCGACCGGGCCGCTATTGTCCACCACCTCATGCGCGATCCCCTCGGGCATGGCAAAATCCGCCCTCGCCAGACGGCGGTCCTGCTCCATCCCGCTTTCGCGCCCCCGCGCCGCCAGACGCGCCCGCAAGGCGGCACGATCCGCCGTGATCAGCACCACCGCCAGATCGGGGAACAACGCCGCCGCCCGAGGCAAGACCGCGCGCGAGCCGTTGAACAGCACCACCTGCCCCGCCTGTAACTGCGGCAGGATGCTGGCCGGGATACCATAAGACAGCCCATGCGCCACCCAATGCAGGGCAAAGGCTCCCCGCGCCTTGCGCGCCTCGAACTCGACCAGGCTCACGCCCTCGAAAGGCTCTCCTCCTGCCTCTTCGGGCCGGGTGATCACACGCCGCGCCCAGATCAGACCGGGCCGCTGCGCCATGGCCCCGGCCAGAAGCGTATCCTTGCCCGCGCCGGATGGCCCGACCACCGCAACCAGCCGCCCCGTCATGCCGCCAGCCCCGGCATGAAGCGCGTCACATCCACCACGCGGTCACAGACCCGGTCGCGCGCGGCCTCGTCGTGGAAAATGCCCAGGATCGCCGCCCCGCGCGCCTTGGCCTCGTCGATCAGGGCCAGGACAACCTCGCGGTTCGCGGCATCAAGGCTGGCCGTCGGCTCGTCCAGCAACAGCGCCGGATAGGCATGGGCAAAGCCGCGCGCGATGTTCACCCGCTGCTGCTCGCCGCCCGAGAACGTCGTGGGCGACAGCGGCCACAACCGTTCGGGAATGTTCAGCCGCGCCAGCAGATCGCGCGCCCGATCCCGCGCCTCATCGCGCGCCACGCCCAGCGCCAGCAGGGGTTCGGCCACCACATCCAGCGTCGGCACGCGCGGCACGACGCGCAGGAACTGGCTGACATAGCCCAGCGTCGCCCGCCGCAACGCCAGCACCGCGCGCGGTTCAGCCTGCGCCACATCCACGCCGCCGACCCGGATCACCCCCGCATCGGCCAGGTAATTGCCGTAAACCATCCGCATCAGCGTGGATTTCCCCGCACCCGATGCCCCCACCAATGCCACACATTCACCGGGCGCCACCGACAAGGCCGCGTCACGCATCACCGGAATGACGGCGCCGCCCTGATTGTGCAGCACGAAATTCTTGCACAGTCCCGAAACCTCGATCATCGCCATTCCCCCGTCACGCCTGCAACACGCTGGAAACCAGCAGCTGCGTATACCCATGCTGCGGATCGTCCAGCACCTGATCGGTCAGACCTGCCTCGACCACATGACCCGATTTCATCACCATCAGCCGATGTGCCAGCAGCCGCACCACGGCCAGATCATGGGTCACGATCACAGCACTCAGCCCCATCTCGCGCACCAAGCCGCGCAAAAGATCCAGCAGCCGCGCCTGCACGCTCACGTCCAACCCGCCGGTCGGTTCATCCATGAACACCAGCCGTGGCCCCGTCACCAGGTTGCGCGCGATCTGCAAGCGTTGCTGCATCCCGCCGGAAAAGGCCGTGGGTCGGTCGTCGATCCGGTCGGCGGCAATCTCGACCCGGTCCAGCCAGTCCAGCGCCTGCCCGCGGATACCGCCGTAATGCCGCGCGCCCACGGCCATCAGCCGCTCGCCGACATTGCCGCCCGCACTCACGCCCATGCGCAGCCCGTCGCGCGGGTTCTGATGCACAAAGGCCCAGTCGGTGCGCGCCAGCATCCGCCGCTCAGGCTCCGCCATCAGCCGCACATCGCGCGGCCCATCGGCGCGGGTATTGAACACCACCGCGCCCGAATCCGCCTCCAGATGCCCGGCCAGACAGTTCAGCAGCGTCGATTTGCCCGACCCGCTTTCGCCCACGATCCCCATCACCTCGCCGGGACAAAGATCGAAACTCACATCCGCACAACCGATCCGCGCACCGTAACGCTTGGTCAGACCGTTCACCTGCAACAACGGCGTCATGCCGCATCCTCCTGATTGATGGCTGCCAATCGGCCCCTATGCCCCGCATCACGCCGCCCCTCGCAATAATCAGTGTCGGAACAGACGAACATCCGCCCGCCCGCATCATCCACGATCACCTCATCCAGATAGGACGTGCCCGATCCGCACAGATCGCAGGCATGATCCGCCTTGGTCGCCTCAAACGGGTGATCCTCGAAATCCAGACTGACCACCTTGCAATGGGGCGGCAGCGCATAGATCCGCTGCTCACGCCCTGCGCCGAACAGTTGCACAGCGGCACTTTCCAGCTTGGGATTGTCGAATTTGGGAATGGGCGAAGGATCCATGACATAGCGCCCCTCGACCTTGACCGGATAGGCGTATGACGTGGCAATCTGCCCATGCCGGGCGATATCCTCATAGAGCTTCACATGCACCAGCCCGTATTCCTCAAGGCTGTGCATCTTGCGCGTCTCGGTCTCGCGCGGCTCAAGGAAGCGCAGGGGTTCAGGGATCGGCACCTGATAGACAAGGATCTGGTCGCGCGTCAGCGGCTCTTCGGGGATGCGGTGGCGCGTCTGGATCAGCGTCGCCTCCGCCGTGCGCCCCGTGGTGGCCACCCCCGCCGTGCGTTCAAAGAACCGCCGGATCGACACGGCGTTGGTGGTGTCATCCGCCCCCTGGTCGATCACCTTCAACCGATCCTCGGGCACCAGACAGGCCGCCGACACCTGCACCCCGCCCGTGCCCCAGCCATAAGGCATCGGCATCTCGCGGCTGGCAAAGGGCACCTGATAGCCGGGCACGGCCAAGGCCTTGAGGATGGCGCGGCGGATCATCCGCTTGGTCTGTTCGTCCAGATAGGCGAAGTTGTAGTCAGACATGACAAGACCTCCGGTCAGGATGCGAAGACAGCCCGCACGGGCTGGATAAGCGCAGGACAAACATCATTCCGCAGCCTCCCGCGCGGCCTGTGCCTCGGCGCGCAGACGGCGCACCAGTTCCAGTTCCGACTGGAAATCGACGTAATGGGGCAGCTTGATATGTTCGAGGAAACCCGTCGCCTGAATATTGTCGCAATGTGACAGCACGAATTCCTCGTCCTGCGCAGGCGCACCCAGATTGTCCTCGCCCAACTCGCGCCAACGCAGGGCCCGGTCTACCAGCGCCATGGAAATCGCCTTGCGCTCGGTCTGCCCAAAGACCAGACCATAGCCGCGCGTGAACTGCGCAGGCTCGGTCTTGGACCCGGCGAACTGGTTGACGGTCTCGCATTCGGTCAGCTCGACCTCGCCGATCGCGATGGCAAAGCCCAGCTCAGGCACCTCCATCTCGACCGTCACGCGCCCGATGCGCAATTCGCCCACAAAGGCATGGTTGCGCGCATAGCCGCGCTGCGTGGAATAGGCCAGGCCCAGCACGAACCCCTCATCCCCCCGCGTCAAGGCTTGCAGGCGCAGCGCGCGATTGGCGGGAAATTCCAGCGGTTGCCGGGTCAGATCGGGGGGGGCCTCATCGCTCCGCTCCTCGGTCTGGATCAACCCGTCACGGTTCAGGAAGTCGGTGATGTGGGGCACCGGACCCGCCTGTGTCTCCGACTGCGGCGCGGGCGGCACCTCACCCTCGGCCGCCAGTTTGAAATCCAGCAGACGATGCGTGTAATCGAACGTCGGCCCCAGAACCTGCCCGCCGGGCGCATCCTTGAACGTGGCCGAGATGCGCCTGTCACAGCGCATATCCCCCGTCTCGACCGGCCGGGACGCCCCGAACCGCGGCAAGGTCGTGCGATAGGCGCGGATCAGGAACACCGCCTCGATCAGATCGCCCCGCGCCTGCTTGATCGCCAGCGCCGCCAGATCGGGATCGTAAAGCGAGCCTTCCGCCATCACCCGGTTCACCGCCAGCGCCATCTGCGTGCGGATCTGCGCCACGCTCAACTCCGGCACGGATGGATCGCCGCGCCGCTCCTCGGCCAGCCAGGCATGGGCGTTTTCAATCGCCCGCTCGCCGCCCTTGACTGCCACATACATCAGACCACCTCCGCCGGTTCGGCAACGACCGTGCTGCGCGGCAACGCCGCCAGCTTGTCACCACTGGTGAAAAAGAAATCCAGCCCCAGCGGAAACAGCGCCCGATTGGCCCGGAACGCCGCCACCTCGGGCAGGGTCAACCGCGCCCTATCGGCAATCCCCGGCCCGGTCAGCACCGCACCCACCCCCTGCAACGCGCCCATCTCGACGATCAGCGTAGCCGACCGATCCGGGTATTCCGCCGTCCCGATCCGGTATCCGTCCAGCGGCACAAGACTGTCCCAGGAACCCAGCGCAAATACCGCCTCTCCCCGCGTCGCAACGACAGGGGCACCCGTGTGAAAGGCAATCCAGCGCCGCAGGTCTGCGCTGTCATGGGACGGGGCCAGCCAGATCGGCGTCTCGGGATCGCACAGCACCAGAAGCATGACCGAGGCCGCCACCGACACCCCCCCGGGGGCCTGCGCGCCACTCACCGCCAGAATGTCACCCGGCCGCGCCATCGCCATCATCGCCGCACGAAAGCCCCATGCGGACTGGATCGAAGGATCGGAAAAACCGCCCGTCATCACCGCATCCGTCATCACCGCATCATCCATCAGTCATCCCCCCGCACCAGCGTGAAAAACTCCACCTTCGTCGCCGCCGCCTTGGCCGCGCGCAGGCCCGCGCGGGCCTCCATCTCGGCCGCCAGGGGCTCCAGCACCGCCGCGCGCACCCGCCCGGCCTCCGGCCCCTGCATCAAGGCATCCACCAGCGCCGCCTGCTCTGCCTGCCGCTTGTCGCGCCCCTGCACATAGGCGTGACCGACGGCCCCGCCCTCCAGCGCCAGCGCACAGCGCGTCACCGTCATCTCGCCCAGATTGAACGGCGCACCCGTGCCACCGGCACGGCCCTGCACCATCACGCCACCCACCTCGGGCGCGCGCAGCCAGCGATAGGCGGGCACCAGCCCCAGCCCGCGCCACAGGCCATCCAGCACCTCCGCAGGTGCCCGCGCCAACAACCCCATCCACACCTTGCGGTCCATTCCCGCCTCCATCCTGCGACCCGGACAATCGACATCTTGCCGACTTGTCTAGATTACTATACAACTAGACAAACTCTACGCCCGGATGCCACATCCCGCAAGCGCCACTTCGTGAATTTTTGGTGACACAGCATGACGACAACCCCGCTCTGGTCTTCTATCGCCACCACCCTGCGCGGTGAAATCAGCGCCGGGCTCTACCGTCCCGGCGACCGCCTGCCGACCGAATCCGCGCTGGCCAGCCGCTTCGGCGTCAACCGCCACACCGTGCGCCACGCCCTGTCCGGCCTGGTCGAGGATGGCACGATCACCACCCGCCGTGGCGCGGGCGCCTTCGTCAGCCGCACACCCACCGATTACCCGCTGGGCCGCCGCGTCCGCTTTCACCAGAACCTCGCCGCCGCCGGACGTCTGCCCGAAAAGCGGTTCCTGCATATCGAAACCCGCGCCGCCGACCCCGAGGAGGCCGAGGCCCTGGCCCTGTCCCCCATGGCGCAGGTGCACCGCGTCGAAGGCGTCTCTCTGGCCGATGGTCTGCCCATCGCCCATTTCATCAGCACCTTCCCTGCGGCCACCCTGCCCGACCTGCCCGCCCACCTGCGCGCCACCGGCTCCGTGACACAGGCGCTGGCCGACTGCGGTGTGCCCGATTACACCCGCGCCAGCACCCGCCTCTCGGCCCGTCGCGCCACGGCGCTGCAAGCGCGCCACCTGATGCTGCGCGAAGGCGATCCGATCCTCTTCAGCTTCGGCATCAACGTCGGCCCCTCAGGCCAGCCCGTCGAACTGGGCCAGACCGCCTTTGCCGGCGATCACGTCACCTTGAGCATCCATCCCGACGCCTGAAACTGTCACAGAACGGATACGCTTTGCGGTTATCCACAGGACAACCATGACAGGAAAGTCCGGATGACACGCCATTCCCACCCGCCCCTGCGCCTTGTCGGCGCCACCGTCCTGCGCGAGGGGCAGATGCAGAAACGCTCGGTCGCGCTCCAGGATGGCGTGATCACCAAAGGACCGCTGCCCGAGGTGGATCTGACCGGCTATCTGGTCCTGCCGGGGATCATCGACCTGCATGGCGATGCGTTCGAGCGGCATATCGCGCCGCGCCCCTCGGCCCCCTTTCCGATCGAGACCGGCCTGCACGCCACCGACCGCGACGCGGCCGCCCATGGCGTGACAACCGCATGGCTCGCGCAAAGCTGGTCATGGGAAGGCGGACACCGCAGCCCCGACATGGCCGAAGACATCATGGAGGCGCTGGCCGCCCTGCGCCCCCATCTGATGACGGACCTGCGCCTGCAACTGCGTGTCGAAACCCATACCGCAGACACCGCCGATCGCCTGCTGGCGGCCGTGCGCCGATTCGGGATCGACTATGTCGTGTTCAACAACCACCTGGACGAGGCGCTGCATCTCGCGCAGGCACGTCCCACCGAACTGGCCCTCTGGGCCGCGAAATCCGGCCGCACCCCCGAGGCGCAGCTGGCCCTGGTCGAGGCGACGCGCAAGCAAGCGCCACAGGTGCCCCGCTACCTCTGCCGCCTGGCCGAGGCCTTCGACACATTGGGCGTGCATTACGGCAGCCATGACGACCCGGATGGCGAAACCCGCGAACGGTTCTCGATGATCGGCGCGCGCATCTGTGAATTCCCCACCGCCCGTTCCGCAGCGGCTCTCGCCCGCGCAGTCAACGACCCGGTGCTGATGGGCGCGCCGAATGTCGTGCGCGGCGGCTCGCAATCGGGCAATATCGCCGCTGTCGATCTGATCCGGCGCGGCCTCTGCGATGCGCTGGTCTCAGACTACTATTACCCCGCCCTGTCCCGCGCCGCCTTTCGTCTGGTGGCTGACGGCCTGCTGGACCTGCCCGCCGCCTGGGCGATGATCTCGACCCGCCCGGCCGAAATCCTGCACATGGCCGATCGCGGCGTGATCGCCTATGGCAAACGCGCGGACCTCTGCATCGTGAACGAGGCCACGCACCGGGTCGAGGCCACGCTGGTTGCAGGCCGTCTGACCCACCTGACCGGCGAGGCGGCGCATCGCTTCCTCGGCAGCCGCGCCGAACTGGCCATGGCCGCCGAATGACCCGCTCTCAGCCCTCGTAACGCTCCAGGAAATCCGCGACGGCCAAGGCGCGGAAATCCTCCAGCGCCGCGCGCAACCGCGCGTGATCCCAGTCCCACCACGCCAGCGCGATCATCCGCGCGGCCAGATCCTCGGGCAGACGCATCCGGATCACCTTTGCAGGCACCCCCGCCACAATGGCATAGGCGGGCACATCCCGCGTCACAACGGCGCCCGAGGCGACAACCGCCCCATGGCCCACCGTCACCTCGGGCTTGATCTGCGCATTATGCCCGATCCATGTGTCATGCCCGATCACGGCCCGCCGCGCCCGGCGCCGCGCGAACCAGTCCGCATCATCCGCCGCATCCGGCCAATAAGCGGCGCTGCGATACATGAAATGATGCAGCGACGCGCGGTCCAGCGGATGATCCGTGGCCCCGATCCGCACGAAGCTGGCGATATTGGCGAATTTGCCCACGCTCGCATTGGCGATGTCGCAATAGCGGTCGCAATAGCTGTAATCCCCGATCTCGCTATGGGTCACACGCGACCCCCGCCCGATCTCGCAGAACGCGCCAAAGGCCACATCCGTGATCTCGCACTCTGGATGCAGCATCGGCGCATCCGCCTTCAGATCCTTCACGCGTCCTGCCCCTTCATCTTGCCGGAAATACTCAATCGCAACGCCTCAATGACCGCTGCCATCGCCCTTGATCAGCTTGCGCCGCAACCATCCCGACACCGTGTCCATCACCATCACCATCAGCACGATCAGCACGATGTAATAGGTGACTTCCTCCCAGTCCTTCTGGGTCTGGATCGCCTGCGTCAGAAACAGGCCGATACCACCCCCCGTGATCGCCCCGATGATCGTGGCGCTGCGGGTGTTGGATTCGAAATAATAAAGGATCTGGCTCAGCAGGATCGGCGTCACCTGCGGGATCACACCAAAGCGATAGCGTTGCAGGGGCTTGGCCCCGGTCGATTGCACCCCCTCGATCTGGCGGCCATCGACATTCTCCAGCACCTCCGAGAAACTCTTGCCGAAACTGCCCGTATCGGTGATCAGGATCGCCAGCGCCCCCGTCAGCGGACCGGGGCCGAAGGCGCGGCTCAGGATGATCGTCCAGATCAACCCGTCCACACCGCGCACGAAATCGAACACCCGCCGCACCGCAAACCGCAGCGCCACCACAGGCGCAAAGTTCTTGGCCGCCAGGAACGCCAGCGGCAAAGCGATGACCGCCGCGCCGAACGTGCCCAGAAACGCCATCAGCACCGTCTCGCCAATCGCCCAGAACACATCCGCATGACGCCACATCGGATTGCCCGTGAAATCCGCGACAGCCCCCGCGATATTGCCCCGCGCCGGGTCGATCTGCGGCCCGAACAGGATCTCGCCCGGACTGCGCCCGTGATAGGGGCTGTCCAGCGTGAACCAGAACAGCTCCCACCCCATGAAATAGCGAAAGACCTCGTCCTTGGACCGGGTCACGCTCAACCGCCCCGCCTCGGTCGTGATCGCCACGCGGCTGTCCGACACGCTGGCCCAATCCGGGCTCTCGCCCGGCGCATAGCCCGGAAACTGCGCCACGATGCCACCATCCACCCGGTCGATCCGGATCAGCCCGACACCGGGCACATCATATTCCACCCGCCGCTCGGGCAGGAAACGCACCACATGACCGCCGCCCAGATCAATCACCGTATCGTCGAACCCGCCGCTGACCCAGGCGGGCATCGTGCCCTCGGGATAGCTGCCCTTGTTCTCGCCCTCGACGGCATAGACCATCTCGCCGGCACGGGCATCGCGGGTCACATGCACCTTGTGACTATAGCTGTCGGCCACCAGGATCCGGGCATTGTCCATATTGGCCCGCTGCACCAGGCCCGGCACATCGAAGGCGAAAAAGACATAGACCAGATAGGCCAGCACCAGCACAGGCACCGCCAGCGCCAGCCGCCGCTTGCGCGCGATCAGGGCCCGCGCCGCCACTAAAGGCGCCCCGCCGGGGCGTGCCGCCCCCAGATCCGTGGTCATGCTCATCGCTGCACCCCATGCACCAGACGATTGCGGAAATAGCTGGACAGCTGATCGAAGAAGACGATCGTCAGAAACAGCAAAATGAATATTGCGGCCGAAATATCGAACCGCCCCGTGCCGAATGTCATCGCGTTGCGCAGCTCATACCCGATGCCGCCCGCCCCCACGAAGCCCAGGATGGCCGAGGCGCGGATATTGATCTCGAACCGCATCAGCGCATAGCTCAGGTAGTTGGGCGCCACCTGCGGCACCACACCCAGCAGCATCCGCTGCCACCAGTTCGCCCCCACCGAGTGAAGCCCCTCGACAGGCTTGAGATCCACATTCTCGGCCACTTCCGAAAAGAGCTTGCCCAGCGCCCCTGCCGTATGCAGCGCGATGGCAATCATCGCAGGCACCGGCCCGCCCCCCAGGATGAAGATCAGCACCAGCGCGATCACGATCTCGGGAAAGGCCCGCAGGATGTCCATGATCCGCCGGAACACCGGGATCAACCGCGGAAAGGGCGCAAGACCACGGGTCGACACCAGCGACAACCCCAACCCCAGCGCCGCCCCCAGCAAGGTGGACACCGCCGCGATATTGATCGTCTCGATCAAAGCAGGGAAAAATTCGACGAAATAGCCGGGCAGATTCGCCCGCTTCTCCCAAGCCTCCGTCACCAGACTGGCCGGGAAATCCAGAATCTGCGGCAACCCGTCCATGAACCCGCCAGCCGAGCGCCCCTCGACGATGCGAAAGCCAAGGATCATCGCGATCACGAACAGCGCGATCATCAGCCCCGAGTAGAGACGCCGCGCCCGCACCATCCGCAGATAGCTGTCACTGGTCCGGCTCAGGCTCTGCGAAACGCCCGGCGCGCGGCTGGCTGTCAGGTCCGACATGGAGGTTCTCCATAAAAAGCGGGGTCCGGGGGCAGATGACCCCGGAACCCCTGACACATGATCCGCCGGATCAGTTCGACATCTGCGCGCGGCGCACGGCGATGATCGTCTCATAGGCGTCGTGACCGATCGGCGTGAACCCCGCCGTCTCGCCCGCCGCCACGCCATAGGCGCATTCCGGGTCTTTGGCGTGCAGTTCGGCAGTCAGCTCGGTCATCTTGGCCTTCACATCCTCGGGCAGCGCATTGCGCAGCACGATCGGACCTTCGGGGATCGGCTTCGACTTCCAGATCTCGACCAGATCGTTCATGTCCACCAGACCGGCATCCACCGCCTTGCGCAGCGCGCCCGAGTTATAGCCGTCTTCCCAGTCGCCCTGCCCATCGGCCCAGGTCACGCCCGCATCCACATCGCCATTGGCCACGGCCACGATGGTCTGCTCATGCCCGCCCACGAAACGGACCTCGCCAAAGTAGTCACCCGACTCCATCGACGCGCCCGTGGCGGTCGGGATCTCGACCGACGGCACCAGATAGCCCGAGGTGGAGTTCGGATCGCCAAAGGCAAAAACCTTGCCCTTCATGTCATCCAGCGAGGTGATACCGCTCTCCTTGCGGGCAAACCCGATGGAGTGATAGGTGAACGACCCGTCCAGATTGGTCTTGACCAGCACAGGCGTCACGGCATCCGGGTTTTCCAGCCAGACGGCGGCATAGGCGGATGCGCCCAACCAGGCCATATCCAGCGTCCCACCGATCAGACCCTGAATGACACCGTTGTAATCCGCAGCGGTGAACAGCTTCGTCGGCACGCCCAGCGCCTCTTCGGCATAGGCGCGGAAACATTCGTTGGACGCCAGACGGTCCTGCGCGTTCTCTCCGCCCAGCAGGCCGATGCGGAACTCGGTGATCTGCTCCTGCGCGATGGCGGGGCTGATCAGGGCGGTCGTGGCGACCATTGCGGCAATCAGTGTCTTCATGGCTCTCTCCGGTTTTTGCAAAACCCCTCCCGCGGCTGCGACAGGGGCGGTTTCAGGGTTCGGTTGTCAGATGGCAGCCTCGGCCGCGCGAATGGCGCGCGTTGCGGCGTCGGATCGCTCCAGCGCCTCGATGCTGGTGCTTGTGGCCTCCTCGCTGAAACGCGCGTCGGCCCCATAGATGTCGCGCGCCACGCCCGTGGTCAGTTGCTCGGGCGTGCCGTCAAAGACCACGCGCCCGTCACGCATCCCGATCACCCGGTCGCAATAGCGCCGCGCAGTGTCCAGCGTATGCAGATTGGCGATGACCATCCGGCCATCCTCCTCGTGAATGCGCCGCAGCGCCTCCATCACCACCTGCGCGTTCATCGGATCAAGGCTGGCGATGGGCTCATCCGCCAGGATGATCTTGGGGTCCTGCATCAGCGCCCGCGCGATGGCGACCCGCTGCTGCTGCCCGCCCGACAGGGCTTCGGCCCGCTTGGGCGCATGTTCCGCAATCCCCAGACGGTCCAGAATGGCAATCGCCTGCTCGATATCGGCCGTCGGATAGAGGTTGAACATCGTCGCCAGCGTCGAACGACGGTTGAGCGTGCCATGCAGCACATTGCTCACCACATCCATGCGCGGCACCAGGTTGAACTGCTGAAAGATCATCGCGCAATCGGATTGCCAGGCGCGCTTGTCCGCCCCTCTCAGTGCCAGAATGTCGCGCCCCTCATGGATGACCTGCCCCTCGGTGGCATCGGTCAGACGGTTCAGCATCCGCAACAGCGTGGATTTGCCCGCCCCCGAGCGCCCGATGATCCCGATCATCTTCGGCGCATCGACCGCGAAACTCACCGCGTCGCAGGCGGTATTGGCGCCGAAGCGCTTGGTCAGCGTCTTGACCGCAAACATGGCCGTCCCCCATCTGGTCTGATGCCGGGGGGTATGCGATCCGCGCGACGGCTTTGTTGCATTCAGGTGAAACTTTTGTAAACGAACCAGCGGGGCCCCTCCCCGACACTCAGTCCTCACCCCACCGGAAAGGCAGACCATGCAGCGGATCGACATCGCCGTGATCGGCGCAGGCCTCTGTGGCCTGACCTGCGCGCATCTGCTGGCGGCGGCCGGGGCAGAGGTGGCGCTATTCGAGGCAGCCCCCCGCATCGGTGGTCGCATCCATGCGCTCAGGGATGCCGCGGGAACGGCTCTGGCCGACCTTGGCCCCACATGGGTCTGGCCGCCGCACCAGCCTGCGGTGGCCCGCTGGCTGGACCGGCTGGACCTGCCCACCTTTCCGCAGGCGAATGACGGCGATGCGGTGATCGAGGGCTATCACCCCGCCCCGATCCGCGCGCCGCTGCCCGGTCAGGATGGCATGGCGCGGATCAAGGGCGGCCCCGCCGCGCTGGTGCAGGCCATGGCCGCCCCCCTGCCAGAGGGCGCGCTCCACCTGAACCGCAGGATCACCCGGATCGAGCTTGCCCCCGATGGCCTGATCCTGACCGATGCCGCCGGAACTGCCTGCCTCGCCACCCGTGTCGTCCTCTCGACCCCCCTGCGCATCGCGGCCCATGGCATCGCCATCCCCGATGCCCCCACGGCCCTCATGCAAGCGATGCGCGCCACACCGACCTGGATGGCCGGTCAGGCCAAGGTGGTGATGCTCTACGACCGCCCCTTCTGGCGCGAGATGGGCCTGTCAGGCCGGATCGCCAGCCGCCTCGGCCCCATGACCGAAGTGCATGACCACTCCAGCGCCATGGGCCAACCCGCCCTCTTCGGCTTCATCGGCTGGCCACCCGAGGCCCGCTCACCCGCCCCGCTCGACACCGCGATCCGCGCGCAACTGACACGCTGCTTCGGCCCCGACGCCCCGGCCCCCCGCAGCCTGACGGTGCAGGACTGGTCCCGCGACCCGCTGATCTGCACCCCCGCCGATCACGACGGCGCCCATCCCGGCCTGCCGCCCGCCATCCTGCGCCAGCCGCATCTCGACGGCCGCCTGCACATCGCCATCGCCGAGGTCTCGCCCCACAGCCCCGGCCTGATCGACGGTGCACTGGACGCAGGACAAACCGCCGCAGCCGCCCTGCTGAGCGCAACCCGCGCAAAATGAGTATTTCGGGAACGATGAAGCAAAGGCCTGCCCTGCTTCTTCTTGCCTCAAATATCCAGGGGCGCCAGATCAGCCAAGCGCATGGATGCGGACATCAGGACAGATCCGCCGGGCAATCTCGCACAGATGCCGATGATGCGTCAGATAGATGACCTGCCCGACCCCGGCCATGCCGGCCAGCAGGGCAAAAGTCTCGGCCGCGCGGTCATCGTCAAAGGTTTCCAGAATGTCATCGGCAATGAATGGGACCGTGCCGCGCGCAGCGGCGATCTCGTGATAGCCCGCAACCCGCAGCGCCAGATACAGCTGGAACCGCGTGCCCTTGGACAGATCCCGCGCCAGTTTCGACGCGCCCGAAGCGGCCAGCGCCACCAGCACCTCGCGCTCGCCCTCGGACTGGGCCGCCAGCCCGGTGTAATCGCCGCGCGTGATCGTGCAAAACGCCTCTGACGCGCGCTGCATCATCGCGCTGCGATGGCTGTCGCGATAGCGCTGCAAGGCGTGATCCACCGCCACGATCCCCAGCCGCAACCGCACAAAGGCCTGCGCCTCCTCCTCGATCTGCAACAGCAGCGTCTGCCGCTCCTCCTGCAACCGCGCCACCGCATCATCGCCCCCGACAGCCGCAATCCGCGCCTCGGCCTGCGTCAGATCGGCATAGCCCTCCTGCAAGGCCTGCGCCTGCCGCTGCTGCATCGCCACCAGGGCCTCACGCTCGGCCGCAAGCGCCGGCCGCTCCAGCCCCGCCACCGCAGCCAGCGCCTGATCCAGCGCCTCTGTCCCCATCCCCTCGCACAGATCCCGCACCAGCCGGTCGCGCTCGGCCAAAAGATCCTGCCGGCGCGCGGCCTGCGCCACGACCTCATGCAGCAAAGCTGCATCCTCGCAGCCGAAATGGGCACAGAACGCAGCCAGCCGCGCCTCGGTGACGGCCAGCGCCTCGCGCAGCCCCTGCGCGACCTGCGCGCCATCCGCAATCTTGTCCTGCAAGGCCAGACGCAGCGCCTGTCCCTCCGCCGCCGCGCGCTGCCTGCCCCGCAACCCCTGCCAGCAGGCCAGCGTATCCGGCCCCGCAGGCATGTCCAGCCGCGCGGCCAAAGCCGCCACCGCCACTTCAAAAGCCGCACGGTTGGCCTGCATCTTGCCGATCCGGTCCCGCAGCCCGCGCAGATCACGCCAGGCCTGCTCGACCGCCTGCACCTGATCCAGAACCGCCCCCATCGCGGCCACATCAGGATCGCCCAGATCCAGCGGCACCTGCGCCACAGCCGCCGCCCAGTGGTCCCGCCACGCCGCCATCCCCGCGTCCGCCCGCGCCAGCGCCGCCTGCCGGCGGTGCAGGTCAGTCACCGCCGCCTCCCGCGCGGCGCGTTGCGCGGCCTGTCCCTGCGCCCGCTCCAACAGCAGACGCCCCTGCGCCAGTAACACCGCCAAGGGCGCAGCCGCCGCCAC
>JAMWZG010000229.1 GCA_024304855.1 Paracoccaceae bacterium | reverse complement strand
AGGCGCGTGCCCGTGGCGGCATGATCGCGCGCGATCAGGCCCATGGCAACAGGCGCGCCGACCGTGGGGCCAAAGCCGCCCGAGGTGACGCGGCCGATGGGGGTGCCGCCCGTCTCGGTGGCGAACAGCTCCACCCCTTCGCGCATGGGGGCGCGGCCCTCGGGCAAGAGGCCGACGCGGGCGCGGGGCGCTGTGCCGTCCAGTTCCGACAGGATGCGGTCGGCCCCCGGAAAACCACCGGCGCGGGCACCGCCCCTGCGGCGGACCTTCTGGATGGCCCAGCCCAGACCCGCCTCGATGGGCGAGGTCTGCGCGTCGATGTCATGGCCATACAAGCACAAGCCCGCCTCGAGCCGCAGCGAATCGCGGGCGCCCAGACCGATGGCCTCGACCCGCGCATCGGCCAGAAGGGCGCGGGCCAAGCTGTCGGCGGCGTCGTTGGGAACCGAGATTTCATACCCGTCCTCGCCCGTATAGCCCGAGCGCGAGACCCAGCATTCCGCACCGGCCAGATCCATCGTCGCCACATCCATGAAGCGCATGGTGCGCGCGGCGGGGTTGAGCGTGGTCAGAACATCCTCGGCCAGCGGGCCTTGCAGGGCCAGCAGGGCGCGATCCTCGATCACTTCGAGCGTGATGCCAGAGGGCAGGCCCGCGCGCATCAGGGCGATGTCGGCGGATTTGCAGGCAGCGTTGATCACGACAAACAGGTGATCGCCGCGATTGGCCAGCATCAGGTCATCCTCGATCCCGCCCGCATCGTTGGTGAAATAGCCATAGCGCTGACGGTTCACGCCCAGACCCGCCACATCGACGGGCACCAGCGCCTCGAAGGCCAGCGCAACCGCCGCATAATCCGGCCCGCGCAGGATCACCTGCCCCATATGGCTGACATCGAACAGGCCCGCCGCCGCGCGGGTGTGCTGATGTTCCTTCATCACGCCCAGCCCGTATTGGACCGGCATGGAATAGCCTGCAAAGGGCACCATCTTGGCGCCCAGTTCGACATGCAGCGCCTCGAGTTTCCGGGGCGGTTGCTCCTTCGGCACCGGTTGCCCGGTTCTCCCGATCTGACGCAGCCAGACTTAAACGAGTCGCTTCATCCCGACAAGTGGTCGTTTTCGCACTTGCGCAGAACAGCACACAAAATGGCGCGTTTCAGGCGCGGCAGACCACAGGATGCATGATTTCCAGCAGCCGGGTATTGCCGCAGACCAGCGCATCCAGCGTGACCGCATCCAGATGGGCGTAGAATGCCTCGGCCGCGTCGGCCACAGCCGTCTTGAGGCGGCAGGCCTCGACCAGCGGGCAGGTATTGTCCACATCGGCAAAGCATTCGGCAATCGGCACCTGGCTTTCCAGCGCCCGGAACACATCGCCGATGCGGATCGCGGCCATGGGGCGGCCCAGCATCAACCCGCCGTTGCGCCCGCGCTGGGTATGCAGATAGCCAAGCTGCCCCATCTGGTTGATGACCTGCGCCAGATGGTTTTCCGAGGTGTTGCAGCAGCGCGCAATCTCGGCTTTCGTGACCAGACGCCCCTCGTGGGTGGCGCAATACATCAGCACACGGATGGCAAGATTGGTTCGCTTGGTGATACGCATGGCAGTCTGCTTCCCGTCTGATCGTGTCGTGAAACAATGCCTGCCGCGCGTCACGGGTGGATTGACATGGATCAACAGGCGGGAAAAATAGCTCTATGAAAGATGTGTTTTTCTTCGGCTATGGCTCGCTTGTGAACCGCGCCACGCATGACTACCGGCAGGCGCATCATGCCAGCCTTCCGGGATGGCGGCGCGCCTGGCGGCATACGGCGCTGCGGCCCGTGGCCTTTCTGACGGCGGAGCCGGCCCCCGACAGCTGCATCGCCGGGCTGATCGCCGCCGTGCCGGGGGCGGATTGGGCCGCCCTTGACCTGCGCGAGGCGGCCTATGACCGCCATCCGGTCTGCGAGAGCGTGCAGCATCCGCTGCTGCCGCGCCCGCCGGTATCGGTCTATGCCATCCCGCCGGATCGCCAGACCGCGCCCAGCGAGGCTTTCCCGGTGCTGCTGAGCTATCTCGATGTCGTGGTGCAGGGCTATGCGCGGGAATTCGGGGCCGAGGGCGTGGCGGATTTCTTTGCCACCACCGCCGGATGGGAGGCGCCGATCCTGGATGACCGCAGCGCGCCGGTCTATCCGCGCCACCAAAGGCTGAGCGCGTCCGAGCGCGCCCTGACGGACGATCACCTGGCGCATGTCGGCGCGCGGATCATCACCCGGCGGCCTGCGGGGCTTTAGGCTTCTTCTTGTCGGAAATATCCTCGGGGGGGGACGTCGAACAAAGTTCGACGTGGGGGGCAGACAGCCCCCCTGCCCCGCCCGGGAGTTTCATGCCCGCGCGCGGATCACCTGCAACAGCGGCATCAGCGCGCCCATGTCGGGGCCGTGGGCCTGTCCGGTCAGGGCCAGACGCAGCGGCATGAACAGGGTCTTGCCCTTGCGCCCGGTCGCCTCTTTCACTGCCGTGGTCCACTGGCTCCATGTCTGGTCGTCGAAGGGGCCTTGGGGCAGCAGGGTCAGGGCCTGGGCGATGAAGTCGCGGTCTTCATCGGCGATCACCGGGTCGGCCCCGTCGCGGCAGAGCGCCCACCACGCGGCCAGATCGGCGCGGGTGGTGATGTTGTCGCGCGCGACCTGCCAGAAGCGGTGGGCCAGATCGGCGGGCACGCCCAATGCGGCCACGTCTGCGGCCACGGCGGCAAGCGGTTGCGCTTGCAGGTGTTTCGCGGTCAGCGGGAACAGATCCTGTTCGTCGAATTTCGTGGGGGCCGCGCCAAAGCGGGTGATGTCGAAGCCTGCGATCAACTCGTCCATGCTGGTGCGCAGTTCCACGGGGTCGGACGATCCCAGCCGCGCCATCAGCGACAGCAGGGCCATCGGTTCCACGCCTTGCGCGCGCAGATCCTTGATCGACAGGGCACCCAGACGTTTCGACAGCGCCTCGCCCTGCGGGCCGGTCAGCAACGAGTGATGCGCAAAGCCCGGCACGGTGCCGCCCAGCGCCTGGATGATCTGGATCTGGGTGGCCGTATTGGTGACATGGTCCGAGCCGCGCACGATATGGGTCACACCCATGTCGGTGTCATCCACGACCGAGGCCAGCGTATAAAGCACCTGCCCGTCGGCGCGGATCAGCACCGGATCCGAGACCGAGGCCGCGTCGATCGAGATGTCGCCCAGGATGCCGTCCGTCCATTCGATCCGTTCCTGGTCCAGCTTGAAGCGCCAGTAACCCTCGCGCCCTTCCGCGCGGAAGGCGGCTTTCTGATCCTCTGTCAGGCCCAGATGCGCGCGGTCATAGACCGGGGGTTTGCCCATGTTGAGCTGCTTCTTGCGCTTGAGGTCCAGCTCGGTGGGCGTCTCGAACACCTCATAGAAGCGGCCCATGGCGCGCAGGTGGTCCGCCGCCTCGGCATAGCGGTCAAGGCGCAGGGATTGCCGCTCGACCCGGTCCCAATGCAGGCCCAGCCAGTCCAGATCGCGTTTGAGCTGATCGACATATTCCTCTTTCGAGCGTTCCTGATCGGTGTCGTCGATCCGCAGGATGAAGGTGCCGCCGGATTTGCGGGCAATCAGGTAGTTCATCAGCGCGGTGCGCAGGTTGCCCACATGGATATAGCCGGTGGGCGAAGGGGCGAAGCGGGTGGTGGTCATGGGGATCTCCTGTTGGGTGTCCTGTGTCACAGGCGCGGGGATTTGTCCAGAAATCGCAGCCGGGCGGCGGGGCGGCGAGCAAAGGGGCACATCACGTGATCGCGAGCGCACAACCCAAGGCGGATTGTCGTGCTATGTTGCGGCCAAGACATAACCCGAAGAGGAGGCCCCGAATGACCCCGATCAAGATGTCCCGCCGGTCCGTGATGACCAGTGCCGCCGCCCTGCCGCTGGCCGGCATGGTGGCCACACCGGCCAGCGCGGCTGCTCCGCTGACAGGCCCGGCGCGCGCGCCTTATAACCGGATCAAGCTGGGGGGCTATGATGTCACCTCGCTTCTGGCGGGGACGCGGACGGTGCCGGACCCGAACACGATCTTCGGGCTGAACGCCACGCCCGAGGAATTCGCCGCCGCATCGGAGGCGGCGATGATCCCGACCGACCGCTCGCAGTTCTTCTTCACGCCCACCGTGGTCAACACCGGGTCGGAACTGGTCCTGTTCGACACTGGCCTGAATGGCGAGGGGATCACGGCGGCGCTGGCGGCGGCGGGCTATACCCCCGACCAGATCGACGTGGTGGTGATCACCCATATGCATGGCGACCATATCGGCGGCATGATGACGAATGGCGCGGCGACCTTCCCGAATGCGCGCTATGTGACCGGATCGGCCGAATTCGACCATTGGAGCGGCACCGATAACGAAGGTTTCGCCACCAATATCCGCCCGATGGCCGAGCAGTTCGAGATGATCGGCGATGGCGGCGCGGTCGCCGCAGGCATCACCGGCATGGCGGCCTTTGGCCATACCCCGGGGCATATGACCTATATGATCGAGAGCGAGGGGCAGCAGCTTGTGCTGGGGGCCGATTTCGCGAACCACTATGTCTGGTCGCTGGCGCATCCCGATTGGGAAGTGCGCTTTGACATGGACAAGGAAGCCGCCGCCGCGACACGGCGCACCATCCTTGGCATGTTGGCCGCAGACCGTATCCCGTTCATCGGCTACCACATGCCCTTCCCGGCATTGGGTTTCGTCGAGGCGCGCGGCGAGGGGTTCCATTATGTCCCCGCCAGTTACCAGTTCGTGATGGACAGCTGATCCAGACTACCAAGACGTACCCGGCTGTCCGGAACGGCGCGCCATCCTCCCTCGGGGGTGGCGCGTATTTATTGCTGTCTCTTATACACATT
>JAMWZG010000228.1 GCA_024304855.1 Paracoccaceae bacterium | reverse complement strand
GTTCCTGGATGTCTGGCTGGGATGACCCGCCCCGTGGTGCCCGCGGCCGGACTCGAACCGGCACGGCCTTGCGGCCTGAAGATTTTAAGTCTCCTGTGTCTACCATTCCACCACGCAGGCACGCGGGACAGACGCGCGCACATTAGCCAATGACCGCGCGGTGTAAAGCGCGCAGCCGCCGGAAAATCGCGGGCCAAGGCCGCGCTTGACGCAGGCGGCAAAACCCTCAATCGTGGCGCCATGTTTCCGATCCGCGATCATAACCCCTCGCTCAAGACCCCCTACGTCACCTACGCGCTGATTGCGGTGAACGTGCTGGTCTTCATCAGCTATTGGCCGCTGATGTCCGATGCGCGGGCCATCAATGCCTTCTACGGCACCTATGCTATGATCCCCGCCGCCATCAGCGCGGGCGAGCAGTGGCAGACCCTGCTCACCTCGATGTTCCTGCATGGCGGGCTGATGCATCTGGGCGGCAACATGCTCTTCCTGTGGATCTTCGGCGACAACCTCGAGGAGGAGCTGGGACATACCCGTTTCCTTGGCTTCTACCTGCTCTCGGGCCTTCTGGCGGGGGCGGCGCATGTCCTCTCGGCCCCGTTGTCGCCGGTGCCCACCGTGGGCGCATCCGGCGCCATCGCAGGCGTCATGGGCGCCTATCTGCTGATGTTCCCGCGCGCGCGGGTGGATGTGCTGTTCATCTTCATCGTGTTCTTCAAGATCTTCCCCGTGCCGGCCTGGATCATGCTGGGCATCTGGTTCGGCCTGCAACTCTTCAACGGCGTGGGCGTCGATCCGGCGGCGGGGGGCGTGGCCTACTGGGCCCATGCCGGGGGCTTCCTCGTGGGCCTGGCCCTCATCGCGCCCCTCTGGCTCGCGCGCGGTGGCCCGGCCTTCTGGAACCGCACCCATGGCCACCCGCCCCACCCCGAGGCGCAGTATCGCATGGTCCGCAGTTCCATCCCCAGCGCCGGACAACGCCGCAATGACGCGCCCCCGTCCCGCCTCACCGACATCCCCCGCAGCGGGCGCAACCGCCGATGAGCGCCAGCGAAGAGGCCATGCCCCACCGCCTGACCTGCCATTGCGGCGCCGTGGAACTCTCCGTGCGCCTCTCGGACGGGCTGAACACCGCGCGCCGCTGCGACTGCTCCTTCTGCCGCAGACGCGGGGCCATCGCCGTCTCGGCCCCGCTCGACGGGATCACGATCATCAAGGGCGCGGACAACCTCACCCTCTATCAATGGGGCACGGGGGCTGCGAAACACTGGTTCTGCAAGACCTGTGGCATCTACACACACCACCAGCGCCGCTCGAACCCCGACCAATACGGCGTCAATGCCGCCTGCCTGGACGGGGTGAACCCGCGCGATCTGGGCGCGGTGCCATGGGTGGACGGGGTCAATCACCCCTCCGACCGCAAGACGGATTAGGCCGCAGGCCCCATCTTCATGATGATGCAGGTCGTGGTCCCGGTGGCATAGAGCTTGCCATCCGCAACGCCCCGGATCTCGCCCTCGGCCACGCCGGTGGATCGGCCTGCGTGCTGCACCCGGCCGGTCGCGCGCACCTGCATCCCGATGGGGATCGACCGCAGAATGCTGACCTTGTATTCCAGCGTGGTATAGACCGACCCTTGCGGCACCTTGGTCATCACCGCGCAGGCCATGCAGCTGTCCAGCACCGTGCCATACCAGCCGCCATGCACCGTGCCCATGGGATTGGTATGCTCGAACAGCGGCGCGCCGACAAAGACGACCTCGCCATCCGCCACACTCTTGGGCCAATAGTTCAACGTCGCACCAATCGGCGGCCCCGCCAGCTTGCCCGCCATCATGTCCTGCATGAAGGCCAGCCCCGACCGCGACAGCATTTCCTCAGGGCTGGCCAGCTCTTCGGGGCGGGTGGCGATACGGCGATTGATCATGACGGCTCTCCCTGTTGCGCGGCCAGAGTGGCGCGCAAGGGCGAAACCGGCAAGACCCTGTTACGCAACGTTCTCCAGCTGCACGCGCGGCGTCACACCCAGCGCATGACAGACATCACGGGTCAATTCGGGGCGGTTCAGCGTATAGAAATGCAGATTCTCCACCCCGCCCTCGATCAGTGTGCTGCACAGCTCCGTGCACAGCGCCGTGGCCAGCAGATCCTGCCGCCTGTCACGGATCGCCTTCTCGAACGCCTCATCCAGCCATGCCGGCACCGAAGTGCCGCAGCGCAGCGCGAATTTCCGCGCGCCAACCCAGTTCTCGATCGGCAGAATGCCCGGAATGATCGGCGCGGTGATCCCCGCCGCTGCGCAGGCATCGCGGAAGCGGAAGAACGTGTCCGCCTCGAAAAAGAACTGCGTCAGCGCCTCGGTGGCACCGGCATCCATCTTCCGCTTGAGGAACTCCACATCTGCGGCCGTATCCCGCGCCTCGGGGTGCTTTTCAGGATAGGCGCCCACGCGGATCGTGAACTTGCCCGTCTCGGCCAGTGCCTCGATCAGCTCGACACTCGACGCGAATCCATCGGGATGCGGGCGGAACCCGTCGCTGCCCTTGGGCGCATCACCGCGCAGCGCCACGATCTCCTTCACCCCGGCCGCCGCGAAACTCTCGGCAATCTCCAGCGTCTCGGTGCGGCTTGCGTTCACGCAGGTCAGATGCGCCGCCACGTTCAACCCGCTCGACTTGTGCAACGTCGCCACCGCATCGCGGGTCAGATCGCGCGTGGTGCCACCGGCCCCATATGTGACCGAGACGAAACGCGGGGCCAGCGGCGCCAGAACCTGCACCGTATCCCACAGGCGAAACGACGCCTCAAGGTTCTGCGGCGGGAAGAATTCAAACGAGACAGCGGGCGTTTTCATATGACGATTCCTGTTCTGGGTTGTCCTCTTGTCGCAAACCCCAGTATGTGAGACAACTTCATAATTCTCAAGGTCATCATGAGGACGACCACATAATGCATGTCGAGTTCCGCCATCTGCGCACCATCAAGGCCATTCACGAAGCAGGCGGTCTGGGCCGCGCCGCCGACCTTCTGAACATGACGCAATCGGCGCTGAGCCATCAGATCAAGGGGTTGGAGGATCAGACCGGGGTCGAGCTGTTCGTGCGCCGCTCCAAACCGCTCAAACTCTCGGCCGCCGGTCAGCGCCTGTTGCGCGCCGCCGAACGCATCCTGCCCGAAGTGGCGGCACTGGAGCAGGAATTCAGCGGCCTGCGCGAAGGCAAGGCGGGCCGCTTGCACATCGCCATCGAATGTCACGCCTGCTTTGAATGGCTCTTTCCGGTGCTCGAGGCGTTTCGCAAGACATGGGGCGATGTGGATGTGGATATCCGCCCCGGCCTCGCCTTCGACGCCCTGCCCGCCCTGATGAAAGAGGAGGTGGATGTAGTGGTCTCCTCCGACCCCGAAGACCTGCCCGGCATCTCCTTCGAGCCGCTCTTCGACTATGCCCCCGTCTTCGTGGCCTCCAGCCAGCACCCTCTGGCGCAGAAACCCTATATCGAGGCGGATGATTTTCGCGGCCAGACCCTCATCACCTATCCGGTGGAACGCTCGCGTCTGGACATCTTCAGCCAGCTTCTGACCCCCGCCAAGGTCGAACCCGCCCAGATCCGGCAGGCCGAACTGACGGCCGTGATCCTGCTTCTGGTCGCCTCGAACCGTGGCGTGGCCGTTCTGCCCGACTGGGTGGTGCGCGAGGTGAAATATTCCTCCGACTACATCACCCGCCCCCTGACGGAAAAGGGCCTCACCCGCAGCCTTTACGCCGCCGTGCGGACCGAGGATCTGGACAAACCCTATATGTCCGGCCTGATCCGCCTGGCCGGAGAGGAAGCGCGCAGGTTGCAGGCGGCGTAAGTCGTCACTCCGATCGCCCAACACCCCGCGCGGAATCAAGGCGCGGCACGCGCCGCCGTCGCATAGCACCCCCCGCGTGTCGGCGCACGCGCTCGGCCCCCAAACGCAAACGGGGCCAGCGCATCGCGCCAGCCCCGCCAGTATCATACCAGCGTCATGCGAACCGGATCACGCCAGTTTCGCGGTCATCTCCACCAGACGCTTGGCCTGATGCGCCACGGCGGCGCGGCCCTTGTCGTCCAATGCCCCGGCATTGGTCGAGAAACCGTAGGGGTTGCCCCCCGCCTCGGCCACGGCGGCATCGGTGAAACCGGGCGCCACGATCACCGCACCCCAATGCATCGCGGTCACATAAAGCCCCAGAATGGTGCTTTCCTGCCCGCCGTGGGCATTCTGCGCCGAGGTGGCCGCCGTGAAGGTCTTGTTGGCCAGCTTGCCCGCGAACCACAGACCACCCAGCGTGTCGATGAAGGCGCGCATCTGGCTGGCCACCGCGCCATAGCGGGTCGGTGAGATGAAGAAATACCCGTTCGCCCATTCCATGTCGTCATGGCTCACTTCGGGAATGTCCTGCACCTTCTCAAGCTGCGCCTTCCAGGCGTCCTGCCCGGCCACCACATCGGCGGGCGCGGTCTCGGCGATGCGGCGCAGACGCACCTCGGCCCCGGCGGCCTTGGCAGCCTCGGCCGCGGCAAGGGCCACCTGATGATTGGTGCCATAGGTGGAATAGAAAACGATGGCGATACGGGCCTGGGTCATGCGGGTCTCTCCTTGAGATGCGTGAAATCCTGCGCAGGACATCCCCGCGCTTGCCCCCCATATAACCAATGACGCAGCCAACGTCCTGTGCGCGGCCAAGCAGCCCCTGTGCGCAATTCCGCAAGCCGCGCCCCTTCTGCGTTCTGCCCTTGGCAAAGCCACCCCCAGCGCGTATACGCGCGCCCTGACAAACAGGAGCCGGACCATGCAGGGCAGCGCAAATCTCAACATCATGATCAAGGCCGCGCGCAAGGCGGGCCGGTCGCTGGTCAAGGATTTCCGCGAGG
>JAMWZG010000227.1 GCA_024304855.1 Paracoccaceae bacterium | reverse complement strand
GAGGCAGCTTGAGATCTTGCCCGAGAAGGTGTGATCGAGGCAGGCCTGATTGCAGGCGATGCAGGGGGCGATCTGTTTGGCGCGGCCTGTCATGGCCTTGGCCACGAAATCGGGATCGGCGAGCAAGGGGCGCGCCATGGACACCATGTCGGCGCAGCCGGAGGCCAGAACATCCTCGGCCACTTCGGGCGTGTTGATGCGGTTCGAGGTGATGACGGGGATGCCCACCTGTCCCATCAGCTTTTTCGTGACCCAGGCAAAGGCCGCGCGGGGGACGGAGGTGGCGATGGTGGGCACCCGCGCCTCGTGCCAGCCGATGCCGGTGTTGATGATGGAGGCGCCGGCTTTTTCGATTGCCTGCGCCAGTTGGACCACCTCGGCGAAGGTGGAGCCGTTGGGGACAAGGTCGATCATCGAGAGGCGGTAGATGATGATGAAATCATCGCCCACGGCGGCACGGGCGCGTCTGACCACCTCGATGGGCAGGCGCATCCGGTTTTCATACGACCCACCCCAGCGGTCGGTGCGTTTGTTGGTATGGGTGACGAGGAACTGGTTGAGGAAGTAGCCTTCGGACCCCATCACCTCGACCCCGTCATAGCCGGCCTCGCGCGCGCGGGCGGCAGCTGTGGCGATGTCGTGGATCTGTTTTTCGATCCCGTCTTCGTCCAGTTCGCGGGGTGCAAAGGGCGAGATCGGGGATTTGAGGGCGCTGGCCGAGACACATTCGGGGCTGTAGGCATAGCGGCCCGCGTGGAGAATCTGCATCGCGATCAACCCGCCCGCGTCATGCACCCGGTCGGTGACGATGCGGTGGTTGGCGATGTCCTTGTCGGTGAACAGACCCGCGGCACCCGGAAAGACGCCGCCTTCGCGGTTGGGGGCCATGCCGCCCGTGACCATCAGCGCCACCCCGCCGCGCGCGCGGGCGGCGTAGAATTCGGCGACGCGGTTCCAGTCCTTCGTCTCCTCAAGGCCGGTATGCATCGAGCCCATGAGGACGCGGTTCTTGAGCGTGACATGGCCCAGATCGAGCGGGGCCAGAAGATACGGGTAATCGGTCATGGAAGAGCCCTTTGATTTTGGGGGCATCAGAACGCGGGACGGGGCGTTTGTCACCAGAAACCCAGCGTCAGGGGGCGGGTGCCGCGCGTCAGAGGGTGTTGTCGAGGACGAAGGGTGTTTCGAAATAGGCGAAGCTGGGGGCTGCACCATAGATGCGGCGCACCTTCTGGCACCATGTCGCGTCATGGCCCGCCTTGGCGGCTGCGAGGGTTTTCCACAGGTAGACGCCGCCGCCCTGTCGTGTTTCGGGGTCGTAGAGGTCGTTCTTGCGGATCAGGTCGAGGTTTGCGGCCCAGCCCGGCATCGTCGCCTCGAAATGGGCGATGACCTGATCGCGGGTCATGCTGTCGGGGATGGGGAAGGTGACGATCTCGGTGATCATGGCGCTTGGTCCCGGCTTACATGGTTTCAAGGCAATGGCGGCGGAAGGCGCGTTTGAGCAGGTCCAACTCCTCGCGCAGCAGATCCATCTCGGCGCGGATGTCATCGGCGAGGGCTTCGCCGGCGAGGATGGCGAAACTGTCCAGCGTCTCGCCGGTGTCGGCGTTGCGGATGAGGAAGGTGTGTATCCCGTCGCTGAGGGCGGCGCGCGGCACGGGGATGCGCAGGTGCCAGCCGCCGTCGGCGGTTTCGGTCAGTTCGGCATCGGGGACGGGCTGTTCCAGATGGGTGACGGCGATGGTGGGGCGCTGGCCCTTGGGCGCGCCGGATACGATACCTTCCCAGACACCCTGGAAGAGGCGGGTCTTGGTCACTGTCAGATCGCTCACGAAACCATCCTTGCGGGCAAATGTTGCGGGTGGGCCGAAGATCAGAGATCGGCGCGGGGGCGGCGGCTGAAGGTCAGGTCGCGCAGGACGACCTGGTTCATTTCGGGCCCTTCAAATATCAGGTCGATCCAGGCGCGTTCGACGCGCTTCTCGTTCATGTTGGAATAGGCGAGGTCGAATTCCACCATGATGTCCTCCTCGTGCAGCGGGAGTTCGCGCACGATCTGCTCGGTGTTGGGGCCATGGCGGATGTTGAGGCGGGCGAAGATTTCGAGCGGCTTTTCCATCTCGACAATGGTGTTCATGCGGATGAGGTGGCGCCGTTTCAGGCCCGCGACCGCCTCGGGCGGCAGGTCGATGACCAGCGAGAGGAACGAGCCGTCGAAGCGGAACACATCCATGCGCAGACCGAAGGGGGCGAGATCCTGCTCGCGCCGGTTGCGCAACTGGCGCAGGGTCAGTTCGGAGCGGTCGCAATCATGGAACAGGGTCACTTCGCTGCCCAACATGCTTTTGCTTTGGACCGAGGCGAGGCCGGGGGTCGGCAGGGGGCCGCGCCACAGTTCGGGCCGCCATCCCCAGTCCGAGCCATGCGGGCGGCGGAAGGCGGTGGAGCCGATCATCGGCAGGGCAAGGCGGCTTTCGGCGACATGGATCAGATCGTCGAGATGGCGGCGCAACTGGCGCGCGCGCTGGCGTTGCAGGCGCAGTTCGGAGAGGTCCGTCCTGTCCGCTTCACGCGCGGCATTGGCCCAGCGGTTCCGGCTGCGTGCGAAGGCGATGGCCTGAAACATCTTGCCGCCCAACTGTGCCATGACCCTTACTCGCCCTTTACCCGGTAGCCTGATGTGAGGCCCCAGTCTCTACTGCCAAATGCCGAAACAATACTTAACATTGCTTTTGACTGATGCAATTCGGGAAACGCCGCGTTGCTGCCGTCACTCTGCGTCATCCGGGGGGCTGGATGCAACCGTTGCGGCGGCGGCGGTGCCCGAGTCGGTGCGGATCGCATCGGCCAGTTCCACCATCAGGCGCAGGCCGGCGTCGCCTGTCATCGGGCTGTCCTGCCCGGCATAGAGGGCGAGGCCCAGAAGCTGACCCTGCACCAGCATCAGCCCGCGCCAGTGGCGGGGGTCGGCACTTGGGGGCACACGGGCGCCGCCTTCGACATGCAGCAGGCTGAGGCCATCGTCGCGGTTGATCGCCCGCAGGATTCGGCCCCGGCCCAGCGCCGTCTGGAAGGCGCGGCTGTCGGTGCTGATGTCGCCATCCGTCGCGGGCGAGGTGGAGACGGTGATGATCGCGGGTTCCGCCAGAACGCCCGTCGCCGCGCCGGTCAGGCTGGCGCAACTGCCGATCAGGGCGAAGCCGCCGCCGGGACGGTCGCTGAGGCTGCGGGCGTCGATGCAATAGCCGGCTGGCGGCTTGAGGGTGACAGCACCGTTTGCCAGACGCGCCTCGGACAGGACGGGCACGCCGGATGGCGCGCCCGTCAACCCGAGGCATCCCGCCAGCACGAAGGCCAGCGACAGGGCGAGTGCCGCCCTTATCGGCAACGGCATAGTGATGTTACAGATCCATATAGATATGTTTCTCGAGCTTGGCGCCGGGATGGGTGACGGCACCTTTGTAGGTCTCTCCGACCTGCTGGGCGTATTTCCACAGCGCCCCGCTGGCGTAGATCGTGGGGCGCGGGCCTTTCCAGTCGGCTTTGCGGGCCTCAAGCTCGGCGTCGGTGAGGGCCACGCTGATTTCGCCCTTGATCGCGTTGAGGGTGATCATGTCGCCATCCTTGATCAGCGCGATGGGGCCGCCGTGGGCGGCTTCCGGGCCGACATGGCCCACGCAGAAGCCGCGGGTGGCCCCCGAGAAGCGGCCGTCGGTGATCAGCGCCACCTTCTTGCCCATGCCTTGCCCGGAGAGGGCGGCGGTGGTGGCCAGCATCTCGCGCATTCCCGGACCGCCTGCGGGGCCTTCGTTGCGGATGACGATCACATCGCCTTCCTTGTATTCGCGTTTCTGCACGGCGGCGAAGGCGTCTTCCTCGCATTCGAACACGCGGGCGGGGCCGGTGAAGACCTGCTGATCCTCGGACATGCCCGCCACTTTGACGATGGCGCCTGTAGGGGCCAGGTTGCCCTTGAGGCCGACGACGCCGCCGGTCTTGGTGATCGGGTTGGCAACGGTGTGGATGACCTTGCCATCGGCTTCGCGGGTGATCTTGTCCAGCTCCTCGCCGATGCTCAGGCCGCTGGCGGTGATGCAATCCTCGTGGATGAGGCCGGCCTTGCGCAGTTCCTTCATCACGACGGGGACGCCGCCTGCTTCATACAGATCCTTGGCGACGTAATCGCCGCCCGGCTTGAGGTTCACGAAATAGGGGGTGTCGCGGAAAATCTCGCAGACATCATCCAGATAGAAGTCGATCCCGGCCTCGTGGGCAATCGCAGGCAGGTGCAGGCCCGCGTTGGTGGAGCCCCCCGTGCAGGCGACGACGCGGGCGGCGTTTTCCAGCGCCTTGAGCGTGACGACATCGCGGGCGCGGATGTTCTTCTCGATCAGGTTCATGACGGCACGCCCCGACGCCTCGCCATATTGGTCGCGGCTTTCATAGGGGGCGGGCATCCCGGAGGAGTTCATGAGCGCAAGGCCGATCGCCTCGGAGACGCAGGCCATGGTGTTGGCGGTGAACTGGCCGCCGCAGGCGCCCGAGGTGGGGCAGGCCACACGTTCGAGGATTTCCAGCTCTGCGTCCGACATATTGCCGGCCTGATGCTGACCCACGGCTTCGAACACGTCCTGAACGGTCACGTCCTTGCCGTTCAAGCGGCCCGGCAGGATCGAGCCGCCGTAGATGAAGACGGAGGGCACGTTCAGGCGGACCATCGCCATCATCATGCCGGGAAGCGACTTGTCGCAGCCAGCCAGACCGACGATCGCGTCATAGCAATGGCCGCGCATCGTCAGCTCGACCGTGTCGGCAATCGCTTCACGGCTGGCGAGAGAGGAGCGCATCCCCTCGTGGCCCATGGCGATGCCGTCGGTCACGGTGATCGTGGTGAATTCGCGCGGGGTGCCGAAGGCCTGCTTGACGCCCATCTTGAC
>JAMWZG010000226.1:1187-4988 GCA_024304855.1 Paracoccaceae bacterium | reverse complement strand
GCGGCCAAAGGCTCCAGCAGGCCGATGATCATGAAGGCCCCCATGCCGATGACGAAATTCGACACCGACAGGACCGCGATCAGAACACCGGGAATGGCCCGCTCCGAGGCCGCGACAGGGGAAGGCTTGGCAAAATCCATGCCGCCTCATGCCACAGCCGCCCCCGGCCCGCATCCGCAAAACGCCGTGGCGCAGGTGCGGATCATTTCATCGTGATCCGGCCATCCAATCCCGGCTGATAGGGCGCGTTCGCCGCCATGTAATCCGCCAGAACATCCGCCAGATCGGGGCCGAAATCATAGGCATTCATCCCCTTCGTCTCGAACATGGCATAGCCGTCGCCACCGCCGCGCATGTAATTGTTCGTCACCACGCCATAGGTCCGCCCAGGGTCCAGCGTCACCCAGCCGTCCCCCTCCCGCACCTCGGCGCTGACCACACGCGCGCCCGCATCCGCCGCCGGATCAAAGACATAGCGCATCCCCGCGACCTGCGGGAACCGCCCCGCACCCTCGTCGATCTGGCTCAACCCGTTCTCCAGCGCCGCCAGAACCGTGGCCCCCGTGGCCTCGAAGGTCGAGAGCGTGTTCTGGAACGGCAGCACGCCCAGGACATCGCCCATCGTCACCTGCCCCGCCGCGATGCTCGCGCGCAAGCCGCCGCCATTCTGGATCGCGATGCTGACCCCCTGATCCCGGACACGCGCCAGCATCGCATCGGCCACCAGATTGCCCATCGTGCATTCCCCGATGCGACAGGTCTCGCGCCCGCCATCAATATCCGCCGCCGCCTCGGCCACCACGCGGGCCTTCACCTCCGCGATGGGACCGGCCAGCTCCGCCACCCGCGCCGCCATCGCTGCATCGGGCGTCACGCTGGCATCCAGCAGGATCGTATCGCCACTGGCCGCCGTCACCGTCCCCGCCGCATCGAACTCCAGCACCAGATGACCCAGATATTTGCCATAGGCGAAGGCCTGCACCACCGGCACCCCGCCCACCATCTGCGGATAGGGCAGCGCCCCCTCGGCCACGTTGTTCATCAGCGTGTGGGAATGCCCGCCCACGATGGCATCAATCCCCGGCACCTCTGCCGCCAGATCCAGATCGCGCGACAGGCCCACATGGGTCAGGGCGATGATCTTCTCCACCCCCTGTGCCGTCAGTGTCGCCACATCCGCGCGCAGCGCCTCGGCCTCATCGGAAAAGACCACGTCATCACCGGGGCTCGATGTCTCGACCGTATCCACCGCCAGGGCCGAGACGATCCCGACCTTCATCCCGTCCAGATCCAGCACGACATGATTGCCCACACGCCCCGCCAGAACCCCGGACCCGCTCACGTCGATATTCCCGGAAATCACCGGAAAGCTCACCTTGTCCAGAAACCCCGCCAGACCCTCTGGCCCGTCGTCGAACTCGTGATTGCCGACCGCCATGGCATCAAATCCCATCGCCTCCATGAACTCCGCCTCGGCGGCCCCCTTGTAGGTCGTGTACATCAGACTGCCCTGAAACTGGTCGCCCGCATCCAGCAGGATCACCCGCTCTCCCGCAGCCTCAAGGTCTGCGCGCAACGCCGCCACCTTGGCCGCCAGCCGCGCCACCCCGCCGAAACATTCGCCAGCCGCGTCATCCTCGGGCGCGCAGGTCGAATCGTATTTGGTGATCGGCTCGATCCGACTGTGCAGATCGTTCACATGCAGGATATGCAACCGATCCGCCTGCCCTACGGCAGCCGACAGGAAAAGCGCGACAAGCGCTGCACCAGGGCGAATGATCACGGGCCAAGCCTCCTTCTGGATCGCTGATGCCGGATCGTGGCCCACGAACCCCCGCCCTGTCAAAGTGGAAGTGCCTAAAATTGGCGGGATCACGCTTGACCGGATCGGGCAGGCGCGTCATGTGACCCTCATGCTGATTTACAAGATTTTCCGCGCCCCCGAATGGGCAGAGCTGCAAACCAGGGGCGAAACCCCCGGTGCGCCGATCGACATTGCCGATGGCTATGTGCATTTCTCGACGGCGGCGCAGGCGCAGGAAACGGCCGCCAAGCACTTCACGCATGAGGATGACCTGATCCTGCTCGCCCTTGATGCCGACAGGCTTGGCGATGCCCTCAAGTGGGAACCCTCCCGTGGCGGCGCGCTTTTTCCGCATCTTTACCGTGCCTTGCGCCTGACGGATGTGCTCTGGCACCGCCCCTTGCCGCGCGTGGACGGCATCCACCGCTTCCCGCCGGAGATGACATGAGCCTTCTGGAAACCCTGGGCCTCGCCGCCCTGCACCGCCTCGACCCCGAAACCGCCCATGGCCTTGCCATAAGGGCGCTGACCTCGGGGCTTGTGGCGCTGCCCGGCCCCATCACCTCTGCCCGCCTCAAGACCCGCATCGCGGGGATCGACCTGCCCAATCCGGTGGGTCTTGCCGCCGGTTTCGACAAGAATGCCGACGCGCTGGCGCAACTGCCGCGCGCGGGCTTCGGCTTTGTCGAGCTGGGTGCCACCACGCCGCGCGCCCAGCCCGGCAACCCGCGCCCGCGCCTCTTCCGCCTGAGCGAGGATCGCGCCGCGATCAACCGTTTCGGCTTCAACAACAACGGGATGGAGGCGATGGAGAAGCGCCTCGCCTCCCGCCCCCGCGATGCGGTGATCGGCCTCAACCTCGGCGCCAACAAGGACAGCACCGACCGCGCGGATGACTTTGCCCGCGTCTTGGCCCATTGCGGCCGCCACCTCGATTTCGCCACCGTCAACGTCTCCTCCCCCAACACCGAGAAGCTGCGCGACCTGCAAGGGGCCGCCGCCCTCTCCGCCCTGCTGGGCGGTGTGATGGAGGCGCGCCGCTGGCTGCCGCACCCCATCCCCGTCTTTCTGAAGATCGCCCCCGACCTCACCACGGCAGAGCTGTCGGAAATCGCCGATGTCGCCCGGCAGGCCGGTGTTGACGCGATCATCGCGACCAATACCACCCTTGACCGCACCGGCCTGCACAGCCGCCATGCCGCAGAAAAAGGCGGCCTCTCCGGCGCGCCTTTGTTCGAGAAATCCACCCGCGTGCTGGCGCAATTGTCCGAACTCACCGACGGGCAGATTCCCCTGATCGGCGTGGGTGGCATCAGCACCGCCGATCAGGCCTATCAGAAGATCCGCGCCGGGGCCTCGGCCGTGCAGCTCTACACCGCGCTTGTCTATCATGGCCTCTCGCTCATCCCGCAGATCGCCCATGGGCTTGACGCGCTGCTGGCCCGCGACGGCTTCGCCTGCGTGGCCGATGCCGTGGGCACGGGCCGCGCCGACTGGCTCTGACCCCAAAGCAAAAGGCCCGCGTCGCAACCGACACGGGCCTTTCCCTTCATCTTGCCTCAAATACTCACACCCGGCTCGCCCCGATCACCGGCTCCTCGGGATCAGCCGCCATCTCGCGGCGCGAGATCATGGCATAAAACGCAGGCACCACGAACAGCGTGAAGACCGTGCCCACCGTGATGCCCGCGAAAATCACCAGACCCATGGCGAAACGCGCCGCCGCCCCCGCGCCATCGGCGGTCATCAGCGGCACCACGCCCAGCGCCGTGGCGGCGGTCGTCATCAGGATGGGCCGCAACCGCTGCTTGGCCGAGGCGACGATGCCTTCCTCGCGGCTCAACCCCTTCTCATGGCGCAGCTGATTGGCGAATTCGACCAGCAGGATGCCATGTTTGGTGATCAGACCGATCAGCGTGATCAGCCCCACCTGCGTATAGATGTTCAGCGTCCCCAGCCCCAGGTTCAAGGGCACGATCACGCCAAAGATCGACAAG
>JAMWZG010000226.1:0-1177 GCA_024304855.1 Paracoccaceae bacterium | reverse complement strand
GATCGTGTTGCCTTCGGTCTTCTCCAGCCGCGACTGACCGGCATAATCCACGAAGAACCCGCCCGGCAGCAGTGGCGCCGCCACCTCCTCGATCACCGCCAGACCATCGCCGGTGGACACGCCCGGAATGGGCAGCGCCGTGATCGTCGCCGAGTTGAGCTGGTTGAACTGCTCGATCGTCGCCGGGGCCGCGCGGCTCTCGACATCCATCACCGCCGACAGGGGCACCATCTCGCCCGTCGTCGCCCGCACGAACAGCTCGCCCAAGCGCTCGGGGTTGTCGCGATATTCCTGCGGCACCTGCAAGATCACATCGTAACTGTTGCTGTCACGGTCAAACTGCGAAATCGGCCCCGCCCCCACCAACAGGCCCAGCGTCGCGCCGATCTGTGCCGCCGGCAGGTTCAGCGCCGCCGCCCGGTCGCGGTCGATCCGCACCACAAGCTGCGTCGTGTCGAAGTTGAGCGAGTTCTGCACCACGATGAACCGGCCTGAGGCCTGCGCCTCGGTCTTGATCCGCTCGGCCACCTCATAGACCTGCGAGGGATCGCCCGTCGATTGCACCACAAAGGAAATCGGCAGACCGCCCCCCGCGCCGGGCAAGGACGGCGGCGCAAAGACAAAGGCCTGCACCCCGGCAATCGGGGCCAGCCGCCCCTGCAAATCCGCCTGTATCTCGGCCTGAGACCGCTCGCGATCCGCCCAATCGTCAAAGGCCCAGAGCATGATGGCCGAATTGGTCGCCCCCCCGAACCCGGTGATCGAGAAATTGGCCGACAGCTCCGGCAGATCCTCGGTCCGCTCGCGCATCTGGTCCACATAGGTCTGCGTGTAATCCGCCGTCGCATAGCTTGGCGCATTCACGAAGGAGAACAGCGCCCCCGAATCCTCTTCGGGTGCCAGTTCAGAGGAGGTCTTCATGAACAGATAGCCCGTCACCCCCATCAGAACGACCACCATCAGCACCGTCACCGGCAGATAGTCCAGCGAGGAGGCCACGCGCCGCTCGAACCAGCCCTCGAACCGGGTGAACCCCCGGTTCAGCCGCTTCTGGAAACGGTTCTCGCCGCCCTTCTTCAACAGCCGCGCCGCCATCATCGGCGAAATCGTCAGGGCCACGATGCCCGAGATGAACCCGGCCCCCGCCAGCGTGACCGCGAATTCCTGAAACAGCGCG
>JAMWZG010000225.1 GCA_024304855.1 Paracoccaceae bacterium | reverse complement strand
CAGGACCGTGCGTTTCGCCATTCACCCGGTGGCAGGCCGTCTGCCCGGTCACATGAACGTGCTCTTGGCCGAGGCCAAGGTGCCCTATGACATCGTGCTGGAAATGGACGAGATCAACGACGACTTCCCCGAGACCGATGTGGCCATCGTGATCGGCTCGAATGACATCGTGAACCCGGCCGCGCAGGACGATCCCAACAGCCCCATCGCCGGGATGCCGGTTCTGGAATGCTGGAAGGCCAAGCAGGTGTTCGTGTCCAAGCGCGGGCAGGGCACAGGCTATTCCGGGATCGAGAACCCGTTGTTCTTCAAGGAGAATACACGGATGTTCTATGGCGATGCGAAAAAGTCGCTGGATGAATTGCTGACCCGGATCAACTGATCCTGTCGGCAGAGTGTGACACGCGAAGGGCGCCCTGCGGGGCGCCTTTCTTGTTCGGCCCGGCGCAGAATTGTCCGAAAGCGGGCATCGTATACAATCGTGTTCTGTAAATAACTGAATTAAAAGAACTTTATATTTCGCTGAACCGGATTACAGTATAAGTGTAGCGTAAAGCAGGAGTTGCCCATGTCGCCCATTCAGGACCATCCGCTGCGTTACGAACTGGCGAACGAGCTGCACGCGCGGCCGTTTCCGTCGATTGATGCGCCGGGCTCGGCGGTCTATCTGGCGATCAAGAAACAGCAGGATGCAGCCAGCCGCGACCGGGGCACGGATCTGGCGCATCTGACCGAATTGCTGGACCGTTTCGGCGCGGCCCATCCGCAGCCCGGCGCCACGCATTACTTTGGCCGCATCGGGCGGCATATGCTGAAATGGGAAAGCCACACGGAATTCGTGACCTATACGGCCTTTACCGAAAGCCTGAGCAGCCGCGCCTTCGATCCCGCCGATTTCGAGGTGTTTCCCGCCGAATGGCTGGGCCGTGCGCCGGGGGTGCGCGTCACTTCGGCCCTGATCCGCATGGAGGAGGGGGGCGAGACGGAGGCGATCATCGACAAGCTGAACGATTGGTTCGTGCCCGAAAGCCTGGCCGTCAGCCGCGTGCTGGATGACAGCGCCATCGTGGCGGGGGATTTCCGCATCGACCCGGCGGGGCATATGCGCTTTGCCATTTTCGTCTCGCCCAAGACCGGCGCGCGGCGGGTGGGCCGCGTGGTGCAGCGCCTGTGCGAGATCGAGACTTACAAGACCATGTCGATGCTGGCCTTCTCGCAGGTCAAGGCGATGTCGGGCACGCTTTCGTCCATCGACGCGCAGTTGACGCAGCTCATGGATGACATGACGCGGAACGAGAAGCCCGCCGATCAGACATTGGCCGGGTTGCTGGAAGTGTCCGCCCTGCTGGAGAACAAGGTCGCCCGCGCCGCCTTCCGCTTTGGTGCGGCGGCCGCCTATGAGGCGATCGTGAACCAGCGGATCGAGGTGCTGCGGGAGGAACGCTTTGACGGGCGGCAGACCTTCGCGGAATTCATGATGCGCCGCTATGATCCCGCCATGCGGACGGTCAAGGCATCGCAGGCGCGGTTGGCGGCCATGGCCGACCGGGCGATGCGCGCGGGCGAGCTGTTGCGGACAAGAGTGGATGTGGAGCGATCCGCGCAGAACCAGAAACTGCTGGAAAGCATGAATATCCGCGCCGATATGCAACTCCGCCTGCAAAAGACGGTCGAGGGGCTGTCGGTGGTGGCCATCAGCTACTACGCGGTGTCGCTGATGGCCTATGCGGTCTATCCGGTGGCCGAGGCGGTGAATGTCAGCAAGGGGACATTGACCGCGCTGCTTATTCCGCCGGTAATGCTGCTTGTGTGGTGGCTTGTGCGCCGGGTGCAGAAGCAGTTGCACTGAGCAGGCGGTTGGTGATCAACCCGCCTGCCGTGATGGCGGCAATGGCCAGGATTGCGGCGATGGACAGGGTCGGGATGCCCGACAGGCCCGCGCCCACGGTGCAGCCCCCGGCCAGCACGCCGCCCACACCCATCAGGGCCGCTCCGCTCATGTAGCGTCCGGTTTCGCGCGGGCTGCCAAAGCTGACCCAGGCGAACTCGCCCCGGATCAGGCTGCTGACCAGCGCGCCCAGGGCGACCGCCCCGATCAGCGCCGCACCAAAGGTGGCCGAGATCGAGGTGGAGGCGACAGTGAAGAACAACGCCTCGGCCGCGGCAGAGGTGAAGGACAGGCTTTCCATGGCGATGGGGTCGAACTCGTCCAGCAGCACATAGCCGGTGCCCACCCAGCCCAGCGGCACCAGCGCGCCGATCAAGGCGGCCAGTGCCAGCGTGCCGGCGCGGTTGCCCGAGCGCAGCGCGACGGCCAGTGCGGCCAGCGCGATGACTGCGGCCCAGACCAGCGGCGCACCGGGCAGGGCAGTGCTGTCCAGCGACCATGTGACCGATCCCAGCGTGGTGCGGACGGGGGCCAGAACGCCCTTGAGCGTCGCATGGGCGACCACGGCAAAGACCACCAGCACCAGTGCTGCGCGCAGGTTGCCCGATCCGGTCAGCACGGTCAGACGTGACACGCAGCCGCGTGTCAGCACCATGCCCGCGCCGAACAGCAAGCCGCCCGCGACAATGGCCAGCACCGGCAGGTCTGCGGCCATGAATCGATGCTCGGCAAAGCCGATCCATCCCATCGCCACGGCGCCTTGGGTGCCCAGCACGGCCACGGCCAGCGCGGTCAGCCAGACGCCAGCGGCCTGACGGCGGTCGTCGCCGACGATCGAGCGGCGGAAACAGAAGCGGGTGATCTGCGCCAGGACGCCGAACACAAGCCCGAGGACGAGGGCGAAATAGACGGCCGCCTGCGGGGCGGTCAGCGTCTCGAAGCCGAGGGATTCGAACATGGGGATTCTCCGCAATCTGGAATTCTGTCCCATGTGCGTGGCTTCGGCCTATTTATCAAGTGTGGGCCGCTGCGGAAAAACGGTCTGGACTGGAACGTTTTTCCGTTTTTGTCGCCAGTTGCAGCATATCCGTTTTGCCTGTGTCCACCGCGCAAACGCAAGACCCGCGCCAGTGGCGCGGGTCATGGTGGTTGTTCTTATTTGATCGCTCGCCCCTCAGCGGCCCCGGATGCGCGGGTCCAGCGCGTCGCGCAGACCATCGCCCAGATAATTGACGCTCAGCACGGTCAAAGAAATCGCCAGACCGGGCCAGAGCACACGCTCGGGATATTGCTGCATATAGTCCACCGCATCGAACAACAGCCGCCCCCAGGTCGGGAAATCGGGCGGAAAGCCCAGGCCAAGGAACGAGAGCGCGCTTTCCGTGATGATCGCATTGGCGATGCCCAGGGTGGCCGAGACCATGATGGGTGACATCACATTGGGCAGGATATGCCGCGTGATCATGCGGGTATTGGTGGTGCCGATGGACCGCGCGGCCAGCACGAATTCGCGTTCCTTCAGCGCCAGCACATCGCCGCGCACGATCCGCGCGGTGGGCATCCAGCTTGTGATGCCGATGGCAGTCACGATCAGGATGAAGATGCCCGTTTCCGGCCCGAAGGCCGCGTTCAGCGGCTCGCGGAACAGCAGCACCATCACCAGCAGCAAGGGCAGCAGCGGCAGCGCCAGAAACAGGTCGGTGGTGCGCATCAGCAGGTTGTCCAGCTTGCGGAAATAGCCCGCCATGACGCCGATCAGACTGCCCAGCACCAGCGCCAGCAACATCGCCGTGATCCCGACCGAGACCGAGGTTTGCCCCCCCGCCATCATCCGCGCCAGCATGTCGCGGCCCAGTTGGTCGGTGCCCAGCGGATGCGCCCAGCTTGGCCCCTGATTGCGGGCGCGGATGTCGATGAAGGTCGCGTCATAGGGCCAGAACCACGGCCCGATGAACACGGCCAGCACGATCATCAGGAACACGATCCCGCCCAGAAGCGCGCCGCGATGGGATTTGAACTGATCCCAGATGTCGCGCCACTGGCTGCGGGGCGGTTTGGTGGGGATCGGCTGGTTGATAATCTCAGTCATAGCGGATCCTCGGGTCCAGGATGCCATAGAAGATGTCGGCAATCAGGTTGAAGACGACGATCAGCAGGGCAAAGATGAAAGTCAGCGTTTGCACCATCGGCAAGTCATTCGCCTCGATCGAGGTGATCAGAAGCTGGCCAAGGCCGTTCACCTTGAAGACCTGCTCGGTGATGATGGCCCCGCCAAAGACCTGCGGCACACCCAGCGCGATCACGGTGACGACCGGGATCATCGAGTTGCGCAGCACATGGACCAGCACCACGGTCTTTTCGCCCAGACCCTTGGCGCGGGCGGTGCGGACGTAATCCTGATTGAGGTTGTCCAGCATCGAGGCGCGCATGAAGCGGCTGATCTGCGCCGCGTTATACAGCGCCAGCACCATCACGGGCATGATCATCTGCTGCAACTGCACGACAAAGCTGTTCCAGTCCGTCACCTTGTGGGTGGTGTCATAGATCGACGGAAACCAGCCCAGATTGACCGAGAAGATGACGATCAACAAAACACCAGTGAAGAAGGTCGGCACCGAGAAGCCCACCATCGACACGAAAGTGCCGATCTGGTCAAAGGCCGAATACTGCCGGTAGGCGGAATAGATCCCGATGGGCAGGGCGATCAGCACCCCCAGCACATAGGACATGCCCACGACCCAGAGGGTCTGCGGCAGGCGCTGCACCACGATGTCCATCACCGGGCTGCGGGTCTGCCAGGACAGGACGCGCAACTGCCCTTCGGCAAAGGTGGTGCCGAAGATATGGTCGATCAGAACCTGCGGCTCGACCCAGAAGAACTGCACCAGCCATTTGAAGAACTGGATATGCACAGGCGCGCCAAGGCCAAGCGCCTCGCGCATCTTTTCCTTGACCTCGGGCGGGACGGTCAGGGGCACCTGGGCCATCGGATCACCGGGGGCCAGTTGCAGCAACATGAAGATGACAAGAGAAATGAACAGAAGGGTCGGGACGGCCAAGACCAGTCGCCGGATGGTAAAGGTCAGCATGGGCGGCGCCTTT
>JAMWZG010000224.1 GCA_024304855.1 Paracoccaceae bacterium | reverse complement strand
GGGGACGGCGCCGCAGGGGATGTGGGGGGCCGCGACAGAGCAATCGGATGGCAAGGACACGCCGTCCGGCCATTGGGAGTTGGCGGGGGTGCCGGTGCCGTGGGAATGGCATCATTTCCCCGATGCGCAGCCTGCCTTTCCGCCCGATCTGAGCGCGCGGATCGCGGCGCTGGCGGGCGCGGGTGGTATTCTGGGCGATTGCCACGCCTCGGGCACCGAGATCATTGCGCGGCTGGGGGCGGAGCATATCCGCAGGGGCTGGCCCATCTGCTACACCTCGGCGGATTCGGTGTTCCAGATCGCCGCGCATGAGGAGGCGTTCGGGCTGGATCGCCTGCTGGCGCTGTGCGCGGCGGCAGCCCCCATCCTGCACCGGATGCGCGTGGGGCGGGTGATCGCGCGACCCTTTACCGGGACGGCAGAGGCCGGTTTCACCCGCACCGCGAACCGGCACGACTATGCCATCGCCCCGCCATCGCCCACGCTCTGCGACTGGGCTGAGGCCGAGGGGCGGCGCGTTCATGCGGTGGGCAAGATCGGTGACATCTTCTCGATGCGGGGGATTGCGGATGTGGTCAAAGGCGATGACGCGACCCTGATGCAGCATCTGGCGCAGCGGGTTGAGACGGCGGAGGAGGGCAGCCTGACCTTTGCCAATCTGGTGGAATTCGACAGCCTTTACGGCCATCGCCGCGACGTGGCGGGCTATGCGGCGGCACTGGAGCGGTGCGATGCCGCGCTGGGACCGATCATCGCCGCGCTGCGCCCCGGTGACATGATGGTGCTGACCGCCGATCATGGCAACGATCCGACATGGACGGGCACCGATCACACGCGCGAGCGGGTGCCGGTTCTGGTGGCAGGGCAGGGCACGCGCGCACTGGGCCATATGGGCTTTGTCGATGTGGCGGCCAGCATCGCCGCGCATCTGGGCCTTGGGTCGCGCGGACCGGGACGGAGTTTCCTATGACGTGGCAGGACATCCGCAAGATCGAGCTGCATCTGCATCTGGAGGGGGCGGCGCCGCCCGATTTCATCCGCCGTCTGGCCAAGGAGAAATCCATCAGCCTCACCCGCGTCTTCGATGCGCAGGGCCACTATCGTTTCGACGATTTTCCTCATTTTCTTCAGGTCTATGAGGCGGCAACCAGCGTTCTGAAACGGCCCGAGGATTACGCCCGCCTGACCACGGCCGTGCTGGAGCAAAGTGCGGCTGATGGCGTGATCTATACCGAGGCTTTTCTGTCCCCTGATTTCTGCGGGGGTGGCGATCTGGCCGGTTGGCGCGAATATCTGCACGCGATCCAGGAGGCGGCGGAGGCCGCCGAAACGGCCCATGGCATCACCCTGCGCGGCATCGTCACCTGCATCCGTCATTTCGGCCCCTATACCGCGCGTCAGATTGCCCGCTGCGCGGCGGAAACCGCCGGGGCGTTCATCACCGGCTTCGGCATGGGCGGGAATGAGACGATGGGCCGGCAGGGCGATTTCGCATGGTCCTTCGACTGCGCGCGCGAGGCGGGGCTGCGCCTTACCACCCATGCGGGGGAATTCGCGGGGCCGGAGTCCGTGCGGCAGGCCCTGGATGATCTGCGCGTGTCCCGCATCGGCCACGGTGTGCGCGCGGCGGAAGACCCCGCGCTGATGGAGCGGCTGGCCGAGGCGGGCACGGTGCTGGAGGTCTGCCCCGGATCGAACATCGCGTTGGGGCTTTATCCCGATCTGCGCGCCCATCCCATTGCGAAACTGCGCGCGGCAGGGGTAAAGGTGACGGTGTCCACCGATGACCCGCCCTTTTTCCGCACCAGCATGTCGCAGGAATATCAGGGGCTGGAACGCGCCTTCGGCTGGGACGAGGATGATTTCGCCGCGCTGAACCGCACGGCAGTCGAGGCGGCATTCTGCGATGCCACAACAAGAAAACGCCTTGAGGGCAAGCTCAAGGCCGGACCACGCAAGCGACGGGAGTTGCCATGACCGACCATCTGACCATCGTGACGCATCCTCTGGTGCAGCACAAGCTGACCCTGATGCGCGACAAGAACACCTCGACAGGTGAATTCCGCGCCCTGCTGCGCGAGATTTCGGCCCTGCTGGCCTATGAGGTGACGCGCGAGCTGGAACTGACCACCCGCGCGATCGAGACGCCGATGCAGGAGATGGATGCGCCGGTGCTGAAGGGCAAGAAACTGGCGCTGATCTCGATCCTGCGGGCGGGCAATGGTCTGCTGGACGGGGTGCTGGAACTGATCCCCTCGGCCCGCGTCGGGTTTGTCGGACTGTATCGGGACGAGGCGACGCTGAAGCCCGTGCAATATTACTGCAAGCTGCCCGAAGGGCTGGAGGATCGTCTGGTGATCGTGGTCGATCCGATGCTGGCGACGGGCAATTCCTCGGCCGCCGCCGTGGACCTGCTCAAGGCGGCGGGGGCGACGAGTATCCGCTTCATGTGCCTCTTGGCGGCCCCCGAAGGTGTGGCGCGTATGAAAGAGGCGCATCCCGATGTGCCCATCGTCACGGCGGCGCTGGACAAGCGGCTGAATGACAAGGGTTATATCCTGCCGGGACTAGGGGATGCGGGTGATCGCATGTTCGGCACTAAATAAGCTATCCACCCTTTACGGAGCCCTTCGTTTCAGGCACAGTGCCCGCACGCTATGTTTGGGGGCGACGTGATGTCTGTACGAGTTTTGACGATGGCGGCGCTGCTCGCCGCGACGAGTGTTTGCTGGATGGCTCCGGCCGAGGCGCAGACGCGCTACCGCGAACCTGCCGAGTTCCCGCCGGTGTCCTTTCAGGGCTCTCAATATGTGGACAGCCGGGGCTGCATCTTCGTGCGCGCCGGGATCTCCGGGGCGACGACATGGGTGCCGCGCGTGACCACGACGCGGCAGAATATCTGCGGCGCGCGCCCCAGTCTGGCGGATGGTGTGTCCGCCCAGACGACAGCGACAGGGCAGGGGGCCATCCCGCGCGGTGCGACCTTGATCACCGCGCCGCCCGCGACGGGCACGGCCTCTGCCTCAGCCTCAGCCTCAGCCTCTGCGCCAGCGACCGCGACCCGCCCGGCCACGCCGCGCGCGCAGGCCAGTGCCCGCGCGGCCGCACCCGTGAATGCCCGCGTCGCGCCGATGGCCCCTGTCCCTGCGGCGCGCCCCGGTGCGCCCATGCAGACCATCGCCTCGATCACGACCCCGCCGACCATCGGTGCCACAGCCGAGGGCAGGGCGCGCGCCGCCGCGCGTCAGGCCGCCGCCGCTGGCGGCTGTCCGGCAGGGGTGCGTTGCGGCCCGCAGACGCAAGATCCGGTGCCGCGCGGCACGACCACGGCGGCTGTCCCTGCCGCCAGAACCCGTCCCGCGCTTGTCTCGCCCGCGCCGGGAACCGTCGTGCATCGCCGCGATCTGGCGGCACTGACACCCCAGACCCGGATTGCCCCCCGCCATGTCGCCGAGGCGCAGGCGCAGATGACGCAGGGCATCACCGTTCCCAAGGGCTATCGCCCGGTGTGGGAGGATGACCGTCTGAACCCGCGCCGCGCCCATGGCACTGTTGCCGGGCAAAGGGCGATGGAACTGGTCTGGACAGACACGGTGCCGCGCCGCCTGATTGACCGGCGGACGGGGCGCGACATGACCGCCCGGAATCCGAACCTTGTCTATCCCTATACCGATCTGACCACGCAGGTCCGTGACGCTGTTCCGGCCCGGTCCGGGGCGACGCTTTCGACCGCGGGCAAGGGGGCGACACAGATCCGGCAGGCCGCCGCTCCGGTCGTCTCGACCCGCGCCACGACGCCCGCTCGTCAGGCCGCGCCGGTGCAGCGCGTGGCGGGGCGTTTCGTGCAGGTCGGGGCGTTTGACGATCAGGGCAATGCCAATGCCGCGATCCGCCGCTTGCAGGCCGCAGGTCTTCCGGTCAGCGTGCAGCGCTCCAGCAGCCGGGGTCAGCCGGTTCAGGTTATTCTGGCCGGTCCCTTTGCCGATCCGGCGGCGCTGTCGCGGGGTTTGGGCGCGGCGCGGTCGGCGGGTTTCGGGGATGCGTTCCCGCGCAACTGACCGGGCTCAGATGCCGCAGATCGACTGCAAGCGCAGCCAGTCGCCATCCGACATCAAGGGCTGAGGCGGCGCGCTGGCGAAAGGGTCTGCCTCGATCAGCGCGATCGTCTTCTCGCCGGTCGCATCCCTTGCATAGGCATAGGGAGTGGCGCGGACGGAAAGCCGGGCGAAACCTTCCTTCAACGCCTGATCCGACACGGGCAGGGCCGGGGCGGTCAGCAGCGTCTCGGCATAGGCGCGCAGGGTGTCGTCGGGCAGGGTGCCGGTGGTCAGCATCCGGAAGCTGGCGGTGATCCCGCCCCAGTCCAGCAGCCGTCCCAGCGGATCGCTGGCCTCGGCGCGGGCCTGTTCGGCGATGATATAGCCCGCCATCACATCGGGTTCGTCATAATCCTCGACCAGGCTGCGCCCGATCAGCAGGATGCGGCCCGGCAGGCGGACCGTGTCGCGCACGCCGCTGCGGATCACGATCAGCGCGTTGCGCTGGCCGGCGGCGTCGGGCAGGCGGGCCGAGAGTTTCTGCAACACCTCCAGCCCTTCGGGGGCGACGCAGGGCAGGCCGGTCACACGCTCCAGATGGGTCATGAGGGCGCGGCCCAGATCCTCGCGTTTGGAATCGGGGACAAGGGTGAGGGTGTGGTTGCGCATCGCGCCGGGCAGCCAGAAGAGGGCGGCGGCCAGCAGCAGCGTGGCCGAGGCCAGAAGGCCCGCGCCGCGCAGGCGGCCGGGATGGGGGCGGCGGCGCTCGACGGCCATGCGCAGCTTTTCGATGGCGGCGATCATGGCGGTCTCGTCCTCGGAGAGTTCCAGCACCTCGGAGGGATCACCTTCGGGGTGGTAGAGCGCGGGCGTCTCGCCGGGGTTGGTGCGGCTGATGGCGGCCAGCGACCAATGGGTGAGGGGGCGGTCGGTCAGGTCCGAGATCACCAGCGTCG
>JAMWZG010000223.1 GCA_024304855.1 Paracoccaceae bacterium | reverse complement strand
GCGTTCAGCTTGCGGTTCTGCAAATCCGCCATGCTGCTGACGGGGAAATTGGCATAGATGTCATAGCTGTCGGTGATCAGCGACGACAGATGCACCATCCCGTTCTTGGCCCAGCTGTCGCGCAGCTCGGGCAGGGTCTCGCTCAACTCGTCGAAAATCTCGATGATCATCTTGTGATCCGACGTGGCGAAGGGCGTGAAATAGGTCACGTTCTGCAAGGGCATGTCCGACCCTTCCCAGACCGTGCCCACCATGCCCACATCCACGATCCCGTCCATCACCGCCTCGCGGGTGTCGGTGAACTTGTAAAGCGTGCCGCCATAGGCTTCGGTCCAGTTGACCTTGTATTCCCCGCCTTCGGCCAGAATACGGTCCACCTCGGGCTGGAAGGCGTTCTTCATCGCATAGACCCAGATATTCGCCTCTGGGTGGCTGGATCCGATATTCACCGTGATCGTCTGCTGCGCCTGTGCCCAGCCTGCGCCAAAGACGGCCAGCGCGGTTGCCGCTGTAAGTGTCGTGAACTTCATTGTGGTTCCTCCCTTGTGCAGCGCGCCTCCCTGCGCGCTGCGGTTACGTCAGTCAGTCGTCAATCTTTCCCATCGCCCGCAGGACACGCTCGGGCGTGAAGGGCATGGCCGTCACCTGTGCGCCCATCGGGCGCAGCGCGTCGTTGATGGCATTCATCACGGCGGCAGGGGCACCGGCCGTGCCGGCCTCGCCCGCGCCCTTGGCGCCAAGGGTGCTTTCCATCGTGGGCGTCTCGACATGGCCGATCACCATATCGGGCATCTCGGCGGCCATGGGCACAAGGTAATCGGCCATCGACCCGTTCAGAAGCTGGCCATCCTCATCGTAATGGATTTCCTCATACAAGGCACCGCCCAATCCCTGCACGATGCCGCCCCGGATCTGTTCATCCACCAGTTGCGGATTGATGATCCGCCCGCAATCCTCGACACACCAATGTTTCAGCAGCTTGACCTCGCCCGTGTCGGTATCGACCTCAAGATAGCTGGCCTGCACGCCGTTGGTGAAGGCAAAGGGATAGTCCGAGGTGATGAAATGGCGCGTCTGCACCAATTCGCGCGGCAGCCCCTTGGGCAGGGTGTCGCCCCGGAAATAGACGATGCGGCCCAGTTCTTCGAGCGGCATCCGCGCCTCGCCCGTGGTGCTGTCCACCACCTGACCGTCGCGAATATCCAGCGCATCCACTGGCGCTTGCAGCATGGACCCTGCCACCTCAAGGATCGACGCCTTTAGCGCCAGCGCCGATTGCAAGGCCGCCTCGCCGCCGATGCCCGCGCCGCGTGACGCCCATGTGCCGCCGCCATAGGGCGTGACCTGCGTATCGCCGGTGATCACGCGGACTTTCGCAGGAGCGACGCCCACACCTTCGGCCACGATCTGCGCCAGCATCGCCTCGGTGCCCTGACCCTGTTCGGTCACACCCGACAGCGCCACGATAGACCCGTCCGGGTCCATCCGCACGGTGCAGCCATCCTGCGCCGAAATCCGCGCTCCGCCGATGCCATACATGAAGGGCGAAGGGTTGGTCAGTTCGATGAAACTGGCAATCCCGATCCCGCGATGGATACCCTTCTTGCGCAACTCTGCCTGTTCGGCGCGCAGGGCGTCATAGTCCATCAGCGCCAGCAGCTTGTCCATGCTGGCATGATGCGACAGCCCTTCGAACCGCATCTTGGCGGGGGATGTGACAGGATAGGCGTCATCGGCATACATGTTGCGCCGCCGGATCTCGACCGGGTCCATGCCCAGTTCCGCCGCCGCCATATCGACCAGACCTTCGGTCACCGCCACGGCGATGGGATGGCCCACGGCGCGATACTGGCAGGTGGGTGTCTTGTTCTGGAACACCACCGATGTCTGCGCGCGGTAATTCGCAAAATCATAAGGCCCGCCGCACAGGTTGACGACCTGATTGCCCTCGATCGCCGAGGTGCGGGGATAGACGGAATAGGCGCCGATGGCAGTCCAGTCGTCGATGTCAAAGGCTAGGATCCTGCCGTCGGCATCCACCGCGATGCGCGCGCCGATCTCGTGGTCGCGGGCGTGAATATCGGTGGTGAAACTCTCCAGCCGGTCGGCCACGAACTTGATGGGCCGCGCCATGATCTTGGCAATCGCCGCTGTCGCCACCTCATCGGGATAGACATGCACCTTGATGCCATAAGACCCGCCTACATCGTCGCAGATCACGCGCACGCGGCCTTCGGGCAGGTCCAGATGCTTGGCCAGCACGGTCTGGATCATATGCGGCGCCTGTGTCGCGTGATAGGCCGTCATCTGCCCTTCGGCCGGGTTCCAATCCACAAGGATCGACCGCGGCTCCAGCGTGACACCTGTATGCCGCGCCGTCTTGAACCGCGCTTCCACGACCTTGAAAGCCTTGGCAAAAGCGGCCTCGACATCGCCTTCCTCGTGCAGGCGGCGAAAGGCAAGGTTGTCGCCCATATCGGGATGCAGCACCGGGGTATCCGTGTCCAGCGCGGTCATCATGTCGGTGACGGCGGGCAGGGGGTCATAATCCACCTCGACCAGCGCTGCCGCCTCTTCGGCCGCTGCGCGGGATGTGGCAACCACAGCCACCACCGGATCACCCACCCAGCAGGCGCGATCCACCGCCAGCGCGTGCTGCGGCGGGGATTTCAGCCCTTTCAGATGGGCCAGCACGGCCACCCAGGGCGTGCAGACCTCGGCCAGATCTGCCCCGGTGAAGATGCGCAACACACCCTTGACTGCCGCCGCCTCGGCCGTGTCGATCGCACCGATCCGGGCATGGGCATATGGGCTGCGCACGAAGACAACATGCGCCATGCGCGGCAGCACGATGTCATCCACATATTTGCCCCGCCCCTGCACCAGACGCGGCGCATTCGGGCGCGGCACGGTCTTGCCGATATAGCTGTTGGGGCGGTCGGGATTGCCGAAGGAAATGGTCATCACACAGCCTCCCCCGCGCGCGCCTTGGCAACGGATTCCACCGCGTCGATGATCGCCTCATAGCCCGTGCAGCGGCAGTAATTGCCCGACAGATGCTCGCGGATCGCGGCCCGGTCCGGCACGCCGCCCTGATCCAGCAATTCCTTGATCGAGGCCAGCATTCCCGGCGTGCAATAGCCGCATTGCAGCGCGTTGCGCGCCACAAACGCATCTTGCAGATCGCGGATCACGCCGGTTTCGGTCAGGCCTTCCAATGTCCAGACCTCGGTCCCGTCCGCCTGCGCCGCCAGCATCAGGCAGCCGCGCACCGCTTGCCCGTCCACATGGATGGTGCAGGCCCCGCAGACACCATGCTCGCATCCCGCATGGGCGCCCGTCAGCCCCAGATCCAGCCGCAGGAAATCAATCATATGCCGCCCCGCCGGCACCCGCGCCTCGACAGCTTCGCCATTCACGGTCAGGGCGATGTCGATCTTGTCCCGAAACGCTTCGGTCATGCTGTCTCTCCTGTCAGATCGTTCACGGCACGGCTCAACAGAACCCCCGCCAGATGGCGGCGATAGGCGGCCGTCGCCTGCGTGTCAGAGGGCGGATCAATCTCGCCCCGCAGCGCCGCCACGGCCCCCGTCAGATCGCCCTTGTCCAGACAGGCCATGGCTTCCAGCGCCAGAAGGGGGCGCGGCCCCACGCTGAAGGCTGATACGCGATGCCCGGCCTGCCGCTTGACCACGCACAGCCCCGCCAGCGCGTAATCGCCCGACCGCCGCGCGGTCTCGATCAGCACATGCCGCTCGCCGGGTTCGATCAGGGGCAGGGTGATCGCCGTCAGGATCTCACCCTCCTCGATCGCGGTCTCGAAGACATCGACAAAGAAATCCTCGGCCGCCACCTGCCGCGCGCCCTGCGGCCCTTGCAGATGGATCGTGCCGCCCAGGGCCAGCACGCAGGCCGGGAATTCCGCCGCAGGATCGGCATGGGCGAGCGAGCCACCAATGGTGCCCCGGTTGCGGATCGCGGCATGGGCGATGTGCTGCACGGCCTGCACCAGCAATGGCGCGTGCTCTGCCACCAAAGGATCGGCCCCCACCTCGGCGTGGCGGGTCAGCGCGCCGATGCGCAACATCCCATCCACAACCGCCACCCCGCGCAGATCAGCGATTCGCGAAATATCCACCAGCATGTCGCCCGTGCTCAGACGCATGTTCATCGCCGCGATCAGGCTTTGCCCACCCGCCAGCACACGGCCCAACCCGTCAGCCTGCGCCAGCAGATCCAGCGCGTGCGCGACATCCTTTGCCCGAGCATAGCCGCCCGCCAAAGCCTTCATGCGAATTCCTCCCTTACAGGTGCCCGCCTCCACGGGCTTGTTGATCATATGATCAACCCTATTGATCGAATGATCTATATCTTGCATGGTTTTGCAAGGGATATTTTTGCGCTACCTCTGGCGGCGTTCACCGTAAGGATGTTTCATGGACCAGACCTCGCCCGACATGACCGCCGCCGAACCTGTCGAGCGTCGCCGCCTGCCGCCCGAGGAACGCCGCCGCCAGATCGTCGAAGGGGCCGTGACCTTCTTTGCCGATGTCGGGCTGGACGGGAAAACCCGCGATCTGGCGAAACGGTTGGGGATCACCCAGTCGCTGCTGTTCAACTATTTCGCCACCAAGGCCGAGATCATCGAGGCCGTCTATGCCCATGTCTATATCGACCGGCTGTCACCCGACTGGCCCGCGCGCCTGACGGATCGAACAGTGCCGCTGCGCACCCGGATGCTGACCTTCTATACCGAGTACAGCCAGTTGATCTTTGAATATGAATGGATGCGGATCTTCATGTTCTCGGGCCTGGCCGGGGCCGAGTTGAACCGCCGCTACCTGCACCATATGGGCAGCGTGATCCTGCATCCGCTGTTGGAGGAGATCCGCGCCGCCGCCCCCCAGCCCGTCGATCCGCAGATGGAGGATATCTGGAACCTGCATGGCGGCATCGTCTATATCGGCATTCGCCGCCACATCTATCAGGTTCCCACACCCGAAGAACCGGCGCAGGCCATCGAACGGGCGG
>JAMWZG010000222.1:1088-5036 GCA_024304855.1 Paracoccaceae bacterium | reverse complement strand
GGCGCGGCTGGAGCGGTCCCTGGCAGAGCTGGACATGGACAAGCCCGAGGGGTTTGACGACCTGCTGGAGATCCACCGCGAACTGGTGCGGTTGAACGGGATCGAGGAGGGGATGATCTATTTGCAGGTGACGCGGGGCGCGCCGGGGGACCGGGATTTCGCCTTTCCCGACCCGGAGGTGACAAAGCCGACGCTGGTGCTGTTCACGCAGAACAAGCCCGGTCTGGCGGCCAATCCGGTGGCCAAGAAGGGGATCAAGGTCATCAGCATCGAGGATATTCGCTGGGGTCGGCGCGACATCAAGACGGTGCAGCTGCTCTATCCATCCATGGGCAAGATGATGGCCAAGAAGGCGGGCTGCGATGATGCCTGGATGGTGCAGGACGGGGCGGTGACGGAGGGCACCAGCAACAATGCCTATATCGTGAAGGGCAACAAAATCATCACGCGGCAGTTGAGCCATGACATCCTGCACGGGATCACCCGCGCGGCCGTGCTGCGGTTTGCGCAGGAGGCGCAGATGGAGGTCGAGGAGCGCGCCTTCACCATCGCCGAGGCGCAGGCGGCGGATGAGGCCTTCATCACATCCGCCTCGACCTTTGTGATGCCGGTGGTGGAGATCGACGGGGCCAAGGTGGGCAGCGGCGCGCCCGGCACCGTGGCGGCGCGGCTGCGCGAGATCTATCTGGATGAGAGCCTGAAGGCGGCGGTCTGAGGTTGCGGGGACGGGTGGGGGTTTCACCCCCACACCCCCAGGATAGTTGAGGCAAGAAGAAACGTGAGACGCGTCGAGGGTTGCCCCGGCGCTTTTTTCGTGACGCATTCCGTGCAGGCCGGTGCGTGGCGGCATTCCGAGGGAGAACCCTTCGGGGACGTGGCGCGCGACGGGCGGTCCTGTCAGGTCAGCCCCTCGATCGCCAGATCAACGGCGATGGGCGGGGTCAGGCCCAGACCGGCGAGCTTGACCATGACCTGACCGTTCACCAGAACCTCCAGCCCGCTGCCATCGGCGGCGAGGCGTTGTTGCAGCGTGAGGGTGGCGGGATCGGTGCCACTGACGCCATCGACGACGATTCTGAGGGAATCGCTGGCGGGATCGAAATCGGTGATGAGTGTCGCGTCATCGCCCAGATCGTAAGTAGTGAAGGAATCCTCGCCTGCGCCGCCGGTCAGGCTGTCCTGACGGTCGCCGACCAGCCAGTCATTGCCATCCTCGCCGAAGAGTTGGGCGCCCTGCGGATCGAAGCGCCCGGCGACATAGCCCAGGAGCGCATCGCTGCCGCCGCCGCCGCGCAGGGTATCCTCGCCCTCGTAATCCTCGAGTATGTCGGAGCCTGTGCCGCCGTCGAGCAGGTCATTGCCGGCACCGCCGCGCAGGATGTCATCGTCCGTGCCGCCGCGCAGCGTGTCATCGCCGAATTGGCCCAGAAGCGTATCCTCGCCCGTGTCGCCGGTGATCAGGTCATCGCCGCCGTTGCCCTCAAAGCTGTCATTGCCGTCGCCGCCCGACAGGGTGTCGGCACCTGCCCCGCCCGTCAGGAGATCGTCGCCGGCACCGCCCAGCAGCAGGTCGGTGCCCGGACCGCCCGCGAGCGTATCGTTGCCATCGAGGCCGGAGAGGGTATCATCGCCCGCCTGCCCGTCGAGGCTGTCATTGGCCAAGGTGCCGGTCAGCAGGTCATCGGTGGGCGGCGGGGTGATGTCCTGATCCGGCGGGGTTTCGGGCGTGGCGGGCTCGCCGTCATCATCATCCGCGCCGATGCCATCCACCAGAAGGCCGCCCAGCATGAGCATGGGGAGAAACAGCAGCACCAGAACACTCATCACACCACCTGCACACAAGCCCAGACGCCACGGAACACAAAGGGGCGCGGAATAAGTGTTCACGACTCCGTGAGTCGTGTCCAGCCCTAACGAGGGGGCGTTGTCAGGTCAGGGTTTGCCGACGTTGCGGGCGAAGGCGTCCTTGAAGGCGGCCTGTTTTTCGGGGCTGGCCTCGGCCTGCCGGGCGCGCCAGTCGTCATAGGGCATACCGTAGAAGATCTCGCGGGCTTCGTCTTTGGTCATGGGGATGTCGCGGGCGTTCGCGGCCTCCTGATACCAGCGGCTGAGGCAGTTGCGGCAGAAGCCGGCGAGGTTCATGAGGTCGATGTTCTGCACATCGGGGCGCGCCTCCATCAGGTGATCGCGCAGGGCGCGGAAGGCGGCAGCCTCGAGTTCGAGGCGGGTCTGGTCGTCCATCGTCGGTCTCCTTCTACTGGCCGGTGTCGGCGAGTGCCTGTTGCAGGATCGGGGCGAGGCGCGCGGCCCAGTGCACCTGTTGGGCGGGGGTGGCGATGAGGTCGTTGCGGACCTCGATCAGCGCGTTGAGGCGTTGCCATGCAATCGCGTGGCGGGCGATGGCGTCGCCGGGCAGGTGGCCACCATAGGGTTCATTCTCGCCGATGCAAAGATCAGGTTCGGCGCGCAGGCGGGCGAGCAAGGGTTTCGCAAAGCGGGTGTCGGCGGCGTAGAGCACACCGACATGCCAGGGGCGCGGCGGGCGGCCCATCAGTTGCGGGGTGAAGCTGTGGATGGACACGATCACGGTATCGTCGCGGCGCGCGGCCAGTTCCGCCAGCGCGGTGTGATAGGGGCGGTAGCAGCGGTTCAGGCGCATTTCCAGCGCGTCGCGCCCGGCGTGGCGGTTGGCGGGGATGATCGTGCCGTCATAGAGCTTCATCAGCAGGGTCGGATCATCCTCGCCCCGGTTAGGGTCGATCACGAGGCGCGAGAAGTTGGACAGGATCGCGGGACAGCCCAGCGCATCGGCCAGTGCCCGGCTGACGCCTGCGGCGCCCACGTCATAGGCGATGTGGCGGTTCATGTCGCAGGGGGCAAGGCCCAGATCGCCGCCGTTCACGAAAGCGGGCACGGTATTGGCGGCGTGGTCGCATGTGACCAGCCAGCGCGAGTCGCGGTCGGGGCCGGTGATGTCAAAGGGGGCGTATGTCATTTTTCCTGCGTCATGCTGGCGTCATGGGGCTGTCATTTTCTCTGGCGAAGACCTAGGACAGAACTGGATGGAATGGAATTGCGCCGCGGTCGGGATTCACCGATTGTTTGCGATAACATGCCAGATGACAGGGTGTGAACCGAAGGATGACAGCATGAGACGGCACCGGAATGTGAAAATCGTGGCAACGCTTGGCCCTGCGTCCAATGATTACGCGATGATCCGCGCCCTGCATGAGGCGGGGGCGGATGTGTTCCGCCTGAACATGAGCCATGGCACGCATGACGACATCCGCGCGCGCCATGAGATCATCCGGCAGATCGAGAAGGATCTGGACAGCCCGATCGCCATTCTGGCCGATTTGCAGGGGCCGAAGCTGCGGGTGGGCAGTTTTGCGCGCGGCGAGGAGGAATTGGCGGAGGGCGCGGAATTCCGGCTGGATCTGGACCCGGCCGAGGGGGATGCGCGCCGCGTGTGCCTGCCGCATCCGGAGATTTTCGCGGCATTGGAGCCGGGAGCGAACCTGCTGGTCAATGATGGCAAGATCCGCCTGACGGTGCAGGACTGCGGGCCGGATTTTGCGGATTGCGTGGTGACGGTTGGGGGGACGATCTCGAACCGCAAGGGGGTGAACGTGCCCGATGTGGTGCTGCCGCTGGCGGCGCTGTCCGAGAAGGATCGCAAGGATCTGGAATTCGCCTGTTCGCTGGGCGTGGATTGGCTGGCGCTGTCTTTCGTGCAGCGGCCCGAGGATGTGCTGGAGGCGCGGGACCTGGCCGCCGGGCGGGCGGCGATCCTGTCCAAGATCGAGAAGCCGGCGGCGGTGAAATGCTTTGACGAGATTCTGGCCGTGAGCGACGGGATCATGGTCGCGCGCGGCGATCTGGGGGTGGAACTGCCGGTGCAGAACGTGCCGCCGATCCAGAAGCGGCTGGTGCGGCGGTGCCGTGCGG
>JAMWZG010000222.1:0-1078 GCA_024304855.1 Paracoccaceae bacterium | reverse complement strand
CGGTGGCGAAGCCCGTGATCGTGGCGACGCAGATGCTGGAATCGATGATCGAAAGCCCGATGCCGACGCGGGCCGAGGTGTCGGATGTGGCGACCGCCATCTATGAGGGCGCGGATGCGATCATGCTGAGCGCGGAATCGGCGGCGGGGCAATATCCGGTGGAAGCCGTCAGCACGATGAACAATGTCGCGGTGGAGGTGGAGAGCGATCCCACCTATCGCGAGATCATCGAGGCCAGCCGCAAGGCGACGCGCACCAGTGTGGCCGACGGGATCGTGGCCGCCGCGCGCGAGATTGCCGAGACGACCGAGATCAAGGCGATCTGCTGCTATACCCAGTCGGGCACCACGGCCCTGCTGACGGCGCGGGAGCGCCCGCGCGTGCCGATCATCGCCATGACCAGCCTGCGCGGCACCGCCCGGCGGCTGGCACTGACATGGGGGGTCAATTGCGTGATGACCGGGGCGCTGGACCGTTTCAAGATGGCGGTGGTCAATGCGGCCCGCGCGGCGCGGGCGCAGGGCTATGCCAGCGAGGCGGATCAGATCCTTGTCATCGCGGGGGTGCCTTTCAACAAGGCGGGCACGACGAATATCCTGCGGGTCGCGCCCTGCGAGGAACGTTTGATTTTCGCCACCGATCCGGAGTAGCCTGCCCCCACGCGCGGCAGGCGCGCGTCCTGTGCTGGCGGAGGTCCGGTCATGAATACCGATTTGGCATTGGTCATGGGCCTGATCGTGCTGTTGTTTTCCGCGCCCGCCATCATCAGCGCCATTTCGGACGGGCGCGCGCCGCGCACCGCGATGATCGCGCTTGTGGTGGGCGGGGGGCTGGTGGTCTTTGCCCTGACGCAGAAACCCGGCGGCTATCGGATCGAGGATGTGCCGCGCACCTTCATCAAGGTGATTGCCGATCTGTTCTGACGCGCCGCCGCCTGCTTGCCGTCGTGTTTTTCGCGCCCGGGCGGGCAAAACCGGGGGGTTCGGGGCGGCTTTGGGCTGGACAGCCTGTCTGATCCTTCGTATATCGCGCGCTCTTACCTGCGGGACCGGCCAATGTGGCATGCCGAGTCGCGCGT
>JAMWZG010000221.1:4225-5071 GCA_024304855.1 Paracoccaceae bacterium | reverse complement strand
GATCAGGCCAGCGCCGCGTGACCTGCCGCAGTCAGGGTGTAGACCCCGGTGGAGACGCGGGTGAACCAGCCATAGTGATTGTCCGCCATGATCCGCGTGGCGAGTGCGACCCCCGCCGCCGCCGCCACATCGCGCCCCCGCGACGGCCCGGCCTGGGCCAGCACGGCAGCGCAGCGCAGCGCATCCTGCCGGTAGCCGGTCATCAGACCCTGCCGGACCGAACCGCCCCGGTTGGGATCACCCTGCATCCGGTGAAACTCGCGCAGAAGCGCCGCCTTGCGCCTGGGCTGCTTGCGCGGCTGGAACGGCCCCGGATCGGCCAGCGCCAGCACCAGACCGTCGGACAGGCGCACCGTCAGCACCCCCAGACCCAGACGGCGGCAGAGGCCGACATTGTCGCGCAGCGCCCGCGCCGCCTGTTTGCCCGCGCTCTGCGGCACGGCGACATAGACCAGATCGGTGATCGCCTGCCGTGCGACGGCCTGATGGAGCAGGGTCAGGGAAAAGCCGGTCTTGAGCTCCACCACCACGGGCGGCTCATCCCCCCGGATCGCCAGCACATCGGCGGCGCCAACCTCGCCCTTGACGGCATAGCCCTGCCCTTCGAGATAGGCTTTGATCGGGCCGTAGAGATCGCTTTCCTGCACTGGCGGATTGTCCTGCTGGTTGATGCGGCGACTATCCCTCAGGGCGGCGCGATTGTCCAACGGGTGGCAATGCTGTGATGCAGCAAGAGCAGGTGACAATCGCCCCGCCCGCCCCTATAAGGCGCGCAAATCCACATCCTCACAGGACCATTGCAATGACCATTCAGGTTTTCGGCCACAAATCCCCCGACACCGACTC
>JAMWZG010000221.1:0-4215 GCA_024304855.1 Paracoccaceae bacterium | reverse complement strand
CCGGATCGCCCCTCATCTGGGCCTGGTATCTGACCGAGGTGAAAGGCACCCCGGCCGAGGCGAAGCTGCTGGGCGAGCCCAATACCGAAGCCGCCTTCATGCTGAAACACTGGGATCTGCCCAAGCCGCAGATCATCGACGGTGTGGAGGCGGGCGCGCCTGTGGTGATCGTGGACACCAACAACCCCGCCGAACTGCCCGCAGGGATCAATGACGCGGATATCATCGGCATCATCGACCATCACAAGCTGGTGGGCGGGCTGGAGACGAAAGGCCCGATCGAGATCCGGATCGAACCCCTGGCCTGCACCGCGACGATCATGTTCAAGATGATCGGCAAGGACATGGCCCGCGCGCCGAAGGCGATCAAGGGCGCGATGCTGTCCTGCATCCTGTCCGACACGCTGGAATTCCGCAGCCCGACCACGACGCAGGAAGACAAGGCGATTGCGCATGATCTGGCGAAGGAGCTGGGCGTGTCGATCCCCGACTATGCCGCGCAGATGTTCGCCGCGAAATCGGATGTCTCGCGCTTCTCGGATGCGGAACTCTTGCGGATGGACAGCAAGGAATACAGCGTCGCGGGCAAGGAATTCCGCGTCTCCGTGCTGGAGACGACCGCGCCCAAGGTGATCCTTGACCGCAAGGACAGTCTGATGGCGTCGATGGTCGATGTCGCCAAGGAAGACGGCGCGGATCAGGTGATCCTCTTCGTCGTGGATATCCTGAAGGAGGAAGCCACGCTGCTGGTGCCCAATGATCTGGTCAAGACGCTGGCGGAAAAGTCCTTTGGCGTGACCGTCTCTGGCGATACCGTGGTGCTGCCGGGCGTGATGAGCCGCAAGAAGCAGATCATCCCGGTTTTGACTCTGTAACGATTGGGGGGCCAACGCCCCCTTCATCTTGCCAAAAATACTCTGGGAGAGTCCGCAAGGACGGGGGCAAAGCCCCCCTCCCCCGCTCGCCCGAAAGGCTGCCCATGACCCGCATCATCACCGCCCTGTCCGAGATTTCCGCCGATTATCAGGCGCTGTTCGTCGATCTCTGGGGCTGCGTGCATGACGGTGTGCGCGCCCTGCCCGAGGCGGTGGCGGCGTTGCAGGCCTATCGCAAAACCGGCGGGATCGTGGTCTTGCTGACCAATTCGCCCAAGCCGCGCAAAGGGGTGGAAACCCAGCTCGACCAATTCGGCGTGCCGCGCGATGCCTGGGATACCATCGCCACCTCGGGCGATTCGGCGCGGGCGGCGATGTTTCGCGGCGCGGTCGGCGAAAAGGTCTTCTTCATTGGTGAAGACCGCGACATGCCGTTTTTCGAGCCGATCAAGGTGGTTGAAGACCCCGTCACCATCACCCTGACCAAGCTGGAGGAGGCGGAGGGCATCGTCTGCACCGGACCCTTCGATCCTGCGGCTGATCCGGCCGATCTGCGGCCGCAACTGCTCTATGCCAAGCAGAAGGGGCTGAAGCTGCTATGCGCGAACCCCGACATCGTGGTGGATCGCGGCGAGCGGCGCGAGTGGTGCGCGGGCGCCGTGGCACAGCTTTATACCGAGATGGGAGGCGAGAGCCTCTATTTCGGCAAGCCGCATCCGCCGATCTATGATCTGGCGCGCCGTCGTCTGGCGCAGCAGGATGCGGGCATCGGCGACCGGGCGATTCTGGCCATCGGCGACGGTATCCAGACCGACATCCGTGGCGCCATGGGCGAGGAAATTGATTCCCTGTTCATTTCCGGCGGTCTGGCGCGGGCGGAAACAAAGACAGACGGGCAACCCGAGGCAGAGGCGCTAACCGCCTATCTGGACACGGAAAAAGCGGCGCCGACCTTCACGATAGGTCATCTTCGCTGACCCACTTAGCACTTGATTTTCTGCGATTGCAAAGTAATAAAGTTACAACTTCGGTGGCGTATGCATCCGAATATTACTTTCCCGACTGATCACACGGATCACGGAGCACAGACTGGAGGGTCGGATGTTGGATAATATGCCGCGCGGCACGATCTGTATCGAAGACATCGAGATGGGCATGACGCGCCACCTGCGCAAAGTCGTGACCGACCGCGACATCGAGCTGTTTGCCGAAGTCTCGACCGACCGTAACCCGGTGCATCTGGACGATGATTACGCGCGCGACACGATCTTCGAGGGGCGGATTGCCCATGGGATGCTGACCGCCGGGCTGATCTCGGCCGTGATCGGCGAGCAGTTGCCCGGTCATGGCACGGTCTATATGGGGCAAAGCCTGAAATTCCTGGGCCCCGTGCGCCCCGGCGACATGGTCCATGCCGAGGTGGAGGTGATCGGGATCGACCACGCGAAACGCCGGGTGCAACTGGATTGCCGCTGCATGGTCAACGGCAAGAAGGTGCTGATCGGCGAGGCGACGGTTCTGGCCCCCAGCCGCAAGTTCGACTGACGCTCTCGCGGCTGTCAAACAGGCTTGCACCGCCTCGCGCCGGGCGCTAACCCTGCGCCATGCGGATCATCCGGGATTACTCTTATGTAGATGCGGCAGATCGGGGCGCCTCCGCCGCGATCGGCAATTTCGACGGGGTCCATCTGGGCCATCGCTCGGTGATCGACATGGCCCGTGCGGCAGCGGCGCAGATCGGCGCGCCCCTGGGCGTGATGACATTCGAGCCGCATCCCCGCCAGTTCTTTGCCCCCGATGCCCCCCCTTTCCGCCTGATGAGCCGCGAGGCGCGGGCGCATCGGTTGGAAAAGCTGGGGGTGGACCGGCTCTATGAGCTGAATTTCAACGCCGGCATGTCATCGCTAACCCCGCGCGATTTCGCGCAGCGGGTGATTGCGGATGGTCTGGGCCTGAAACACATCGTCATCGGCGCGGATTTCTGCTTTGGCAAGGGGCGCGCGGGCACGGCGCAGGATCTGGTCGCCTTCGGGGCCGAGATGGGCTTTGGCGTGACCATCGCGCAACTGCTGGAGGGAAGCGCCGGGGCGGTATCCTCGACCGCGATCCGCAACGCGCTGACCGAGGGGCAGCCGCGCGAGGCCGCCGCCATGCTGGGCCATTGGCACCGGATCGAGGGCCGCGTGATCACCGGCGATCAGCGCGGGCGCGAGCTGGGCTATCCGACGGCGAACATGTCCATCGACGGGCTGCACCCGCCGCGTTTCGGCGTCTATGCGGTGCTGGTCGATGTGCTGGAAGGCCCGCACAAGGGCAGCTATCACGGTGCGGCATCCATGGGCGTGCGGCCGATGTTCGGGGTGAACAAGCCCAACCTTGAAACCTTCCTGTTTGATTTCAAAGGCGATCTTTACGGCGTGCCGCTGTCGGTCGGTCTGGTCGAATTCCTGCGCCCCGAGGAGAAGTTCGACAGTCTGGACGCGCTGATCACCCAGATGGATGCCGATTGCGCCCGCGCCCGCGCCATTCTGGCCGCGCTATGACCGACCGGGTCCGGCACGACGGACTGCGCCCCCGCTTCTGGGAGGAATATCCCATCAACCGCCTGACCCAGGCCGAGTGGGAGGCGCTGTGCGACGGTTGCGGCAAATGCTGTCTGAACAAGCTGGAGGATGAGGAGACGGGCGAGGTCGTGCTGACCCGCGTGGCCTGCCGGTTGCTGGACGACAGCACCTGCCGTTGCGGCCAATACCCGATCCGCCATCAGTTCGTGCCCGAATGTATCGTGCTCAGCCCACAGAATATGGACAAGAACCTCTATTGGATGCCCGAAACCTGCGCCTACAAACTGTTGTGGCAGGGCAAGCCGCTCTATCACTGGCACCCGCTGATTTCGGGTGATCCGCAAAGCGTGCATGATGCGGGCGTGTCCGTGCAGGGGATCACGATCCCCGAATTCGATGTCCCCGAAGAGGACTGGGAAGATTATATCATAGAGGAGCCGACCTGATGTTCTTTGCCTCTGACAATGCAGGCCCCGCCCATCCGCAGGTGATGCAGGCGATGGTGGATGCCAATACGGGCTATGCCATGCCCTATGGCAATGACCCGATCATGGCCGAGGTGCGCGCCCGGATGCGCGCGATCTTCGAGGCGCCCGAGGCGGCGGTCTATCTGGTGGCCACGGGGACGGCGGCCAATTCGCTGGCGCTGGCCACATTGGGGCAGCCCTGGCAGACGGTCTTCTGTTCGCCCGTCGCGCATATCCACGAGGATGAGTGCAACGCGCCCGAGTTCTATTCCGGCGGGGCCAAGCTGACGCTGGTGGGCGACAGCGACA
>JAMWZG010000220.1 GCA_024304855.1 Paracoccaceae bacterium | reverse complement strand
TCGTCAGGCTCATAACCTGAAGGTCGTAGGTTCAAATCCTACTCCCGCAACCAAAATCCCCTAACAGCTTAAACCCTTACGCCCCGCCATTTGGTGGGGCTTGTTGCGTTCGCAACGGCGGGTCAACAATAGGTCAACAAACGGACGAATTCCGCGTGCGATTCCAGTGGGATAGTAGGCGGGCAGGATCGAGAACGGGCGAAAACCGCACCGGACAGAGGTCGACAGGAAAGGCGGCCTATTCGGCCGCCTCAAGCCCCTCAGCCTCGTCATCGATCATGTCCTCAACAGGCTCGTCCGTCGCTACCCCGCGATAGATCGCCTTCCCTGTCGCCACCTCGATAAGCCCGAGCAGTGCCTCCTGACGCCGTCCGACGAAACCGTCGAAGTCATCCGACCGTAGCAGCAGGGGATCGATCAAGTGGCTTTCAAGGTGGGTATCGATGGCGGCGTCTGATGCCGCGCCCTGCTTCGGCAAGCGCGCGAGATACACGGATGGCGCATCGCCGCCCACGATCCGGTTCGTCTTGGAACTGAGCGGTGTCTTGTTGATGATGGTGTCATACCGCTCCCGCGGGGTGCCGTTCTTCTGGCACCAGGCGCGGGGGAAGATGTGGTGGATGTCGACGGCCTCGTCGAAGTAGCTGGTCTGGTTGTAGCTTTGCCCCGACAGGAAATCCCGCGCCTGCTTGTGCATCAACAGGGCATGAACACCCTTGTAGGCCGCGGACAGGCGTGAAGTCATCGTCTTCAGGCGTTCCGGCCGGAAAGCCGAGTCCTTCACCGTTGTCGGCTCCGGCCCGCCATCGATCCAGGCGAGGACATCGGCAAGGTCCTTGGCGAAGCGGGTCTCGATCGCCCCGCCATAAAGCTCCCCGAAAACACCGCACCAGTACCATTGGGCGAGCTTCTGGCGCACCGCCTCCTGCGTCCAGCGATCGCCAAGTTCTGTGAGGATGGCTGCCAGCGGCACCAGTTGCGATTGATAAGGGACGTCCTTGAACCAGAAGATGTTCTGACCGAAGAGAAACTTCCCGGCCTTCTTGAATCCCTCCTCCAGCGCGCCCGCATACTTCTTGTAGGCGCCGAGCGGGACGCTGAGTACGGTATCTCGGGTGCAGCTGATCGCGGGAGCATCGCCTGGCAACTGCGCCGCTAGATGATTCAGGCGGCGATCCCGGGTGAACAGAAGCGCCAGCGCCTGAAAGAAATCGGTCGGTTGCAAACGCGTCAAAGGATGTTCCTTGAGGGCGATTGCGTCCTTCAGGGTCTTGGCGATCTTGGTCCATTCCTCGCGCAGCAAGAACCCTTCTTCCTCACCCGCATAGATCGCTGTGAGCAGTTCGAACGCGTCGAGCTTTTTGCCGCCCGTGTTCACCTTCTCGAACACAAGGCAAACGGCCTCGCGGCTTGTGCTTTTGCCAAGCTCGATCACCGGCATCTGATACAGGTGAAAGGCAGACAGCACCTCGTTCAAGAACCGGAACCAGAACTGCATCTTGTCTGGGGCGTAATGCCAGTATGCGGCGAACTTGGTAAGCCAGTCGTTCCAATCGAAAATGCGGTTGGTCGGGAACATGCACTGTTCAAACTCAGCCTCTTCGGCCGTCAGATCCCGGACGACCTCCTTGCCGAAGTTCCGCGTCTCGATCTTGCTCTCGGGAATGCCGACGAAGGCGTCGATCCGGTCAACGCCCTCATCCAAGGCGCGCGCCATATCGATGTAGTAGAAGCGTTTGATCTTCTGCTTCTTGGTGTTCATCGTCTCGACAACGCTTCGGCGCATCGTCGTCTGATAAAGCGAGGTTAGGCGCTGCTGCCCATCAAGGAGCAAAGACTCCGGCGCGACGCCTGCGCTGCTTGGCGGCGCGCCTTCAATCGGGCGGGGCTTGAACTTCACCTCGCCGCCCGCCTGCAGGGTCATGATCGCACCGACCGGGAAGGACCGTGAAATCGAGGCCAGAAGGCCTCGCAGGCCCTCGTCGTCCCACACCCAGCCCCGCTGGAAATCCGGCAATTGGATCAGCCCGTCGCGCGCCCGCTTCAGAAGGTCGTCCAGCGGCTTCTTCGTGCTGTCAAATTCTACCCGTGCCATCAACGCTTCGCCAAGTTCGGATGGCCTTGCTTTTCAAATAGGGCGGAAGTTGCACCTTGAACCGCCCGTCTAGGGTTGTACATTTTGGCCAGACTTGATCGGGTCACGCTATCTAAACTCTACTTCTTTCGGACGTGAACTGGGAATATTCCATCGCGCCTGACGCGCTCAATTGCTTCTCGCCTAATGCTCAAGGCCTCACGATTCATAAAGTGCTGTACAGTTGCCGAAGAATTCGCACTCTTGGTCTCGAGTTTGCCTTCGCCAGCGCTGAAGCTAAAAGAAAGCTGTTGTGAATGCAGCTTATCATCCTGCTGTCCCATCAGACGCCTCCTTCTTTAATTGCAAGATCAGCCACAACTTTTGTCTCGTATGTTGCTGGACCGTCGAGTGCGATCGTCAGCATAGGCAGCACGGAAGTCTTGTCATCAATCCGACGTCGTCCATTCTCTTTGCGTTCAGCAAGAGGGCAGAAAAGTTTGAGGAAGTTCTTTGGGGCAACCCCATCGAATTGTTGAAAGAACACCTTAGTCTGGGGTGCTGCGTCCTTAACCCGATTGCCGTCTTCATCTATATCGTGCGGAACCTCGGTTATTGCGTCCTCATGAAGCTGGGTCGCTAAGCTTTTCAAGTAAGGCTCAATGTAGACCACTCTTTTAATTCCAGCCGCTACTATGTGGCGGGCGCAATTGTGGCACGGATAGGTATTCGTAAACAACGTCGCGCCCACGAGAGAGTGCTTTCCTTCGCGCGCTACAGAGACAATTGCCTCCATTTCTGCATGAATGGAACGAGAAAACTCAATCAAATCCTTAATGCGAGTTCCACCGATGGCGTTTCTTACATCTTCTGGGCCCATACCTTTCTTAAGGAGACCAGAGCCAACAATTTTCTGCACAACGTCAGTGATGATCTCCATCCTGCGCATCTCGTTATGGCATTCACCATCAGCCCAGTTGTAGCACCGATTGTCCTGAGTGCTGGAGTAGCGATCGTCTTCATTGTAAAGACCCCCGCCAAACTTTGGCACGTCGTTCCACCCGACCCCAATGAACTCACCCGCAGACGAAACAATTGCTGCGCCAACCTGGCGAGACATACATGCGGAATTAGCAGCAACAGAGCTTGCTTTATACATCGCGGCTTCTTCGCGGGTTGGAGTATGAACCCCAACATCAAAAACCAACTCAACGAAGCGTTCGATTTTCTCGTTAAGCCTGTAGAGATCAGCATCATTGCAGATGAAGAAGTCAGAGCTTGTAAAAACTTTACGTGTCTTTTGGCCAAAAGAAGCTTCTTCGCCTTGATCTCTCTTGAGAATCTCAACAAAGGTTTGCTTCTTTCCCTCCTTAATTTTGAGTCGCTTGTTCCTGATGGCGTCTGGTGCAAACACACCAATAAGAATAAGTGAATCGCCATAAACGCTTCGAAGGAGATCGACTTCGTCGATATTCTTGATCGAATCAATAATGTATGCGATCCGCTTGGGGACAATTATCCCATCGCTATATCCGCCAGCTCTCTTTCGCTCAGTATGGATCGCCTCAATCGCTTTTTCGATCAGGTAAGTTGTGCCATACTCTTGGCGCAAGTCATTGCCAGCATCTTGCATGGAGGCAATGTAGTTGTCTAAACCAGTTTCCCGTGAAGGCAGGGGCTTGCCCTTTTTCTTTAGGCCTTCGCGAATGAAGTCCGAAATTGTAATGATCTTCGGGGCAAGATACAGGTACTCGTTTTTCAGGAGTTTGTGGAGTTCGTTTGCTACAGTAGTGCAGCCAGAACCAAGTGGGCCAACGAGTGCGAACACCAGTTCTTGCGAGCGACGGTCCTTCAGGTCATTGGCGAGCGGGGCTTGCGCTGCTGCTTCATCGTGGACGTTCTGAGAAGCCGCTTTCAATGCAAGCTGATTCATTTTGACCTTTTTTGTTGACTTCCGCCCCTGCTGGTTGACGATGTCATAGGCTGCGGTCGGTTTCAATCACCGCCGCTAATGGTTTGAACCTTTTGTGTCCCCGTGGTGACTTGTCTCCCTCACCACATACCCCGCCACGAAGTTCACCGCCCCCTGCGCCAGCGCGAGCCCACCCGCGACAAGCGACGCTCCCACCTCCCCGCCGCAGGCTTCCGACAACCCCGGCAGCCACGGCGCGATGATCGCGGCCACGATCGGGCCAAGCAGGCTCGTGCAACCGACGGCGGCCATCTTTCGGGTGGGGCGCAGGCTGGGCTGGTTGATCAGGGTCATGATGTTCTCTCCTTTGATGGGTTTCAGGCCCGGTTGATCCAGGTGCGCACGACGAAGCCCGGGCAGGCTTTGGCGGCGTGGTCGTTGTGACTTGTGATGCGGGTGATGGCGGTCTCGGCGCGGATGGCGTCGATCAGGCCCCGCAGGGCCCGATCCTGGGCGGCGGTGAAGTTCCGCTCGAAGGGATCGGTCGCGGCTGATCCTGCGCCGCCGATCAGGCAGATGTGGATCACGCCGCGGTTGTGACCCTCGACCCCGGCGCCGATTTCGGTCTCGGCGCGGCCGGGCAGGATCGCGCCATCGCGATCGATCAGGTGGTGGTAGCCGATCTTGCGCCAGCCGCGTTCTTCGCGGTGCCAGCGGTCGATCTCCTTGCGTTTGGCCGTGAGCGGCTTGCCGTGCATCCAGTCCGGGTGGGTGGCTGCGCAATGGATGACGATTTCGTCCACAGGGTAGCAGGCGCTGCCCTGGAAGATCATCGGCCCGCTAGGCGCCGCGACCGCGGGCTTCAGGCTGCGGATCGCACCGCCTTCGGCTGATACGGCTTTCAGGGCGGCATCGCTGCGGGGGCCGAAGAGGCCGTCGATCGCGCCGGTGTGGTACCCAAGGCGCACCAGCGCCATTTGCAAGGTCTTCAGCGCATCGATCTGATCGTTCATGGGTGTGGTCCTTTCGGGCAAAGAAAAACCCCGCCGGAAGGGCGTGGCGCGGGGCGGCCCGGTGGGATCGTCATCCGCGCCGCGCACGGCAAAGAGCGCCTCGGCCCGGTCGTAATG
>JAMWZG010000022.1 GCA_024304855.1 Paracoccaceae bacterium | reverse complement strand
GGTCGGGGCGGCAAGGGGGGAAGCGCCTGCCACATTGTGACCTTAATCGTTCGGCTAGTTCCGAAGCCTAGCGAAATGTCGTATAGGTTTAGCTGGATATCACTGAAAGGGAGTATCCGTAGCTGCCATTTAATTGACATATTCTGCGTTTGGCGACCTTGGGGGGTACCATGTTTGAACGCGAGTCCAGAGAGGCTGCGGGAATTAACAACCGCAGCGGTGCTACTGACGTTTTCATTTTTGTCGGTGGCGCTTTAGTATTTCCAAACTCTATCCTGCGTATTACCGAGCAGGAAGCCGGAGGTGTGCACGCCCTGCGATTGGACACCCTGCGCGAGTTGCAGTCATTGTCGCGTGATCGGACACTATCGGTCCGCAAAGTGTTTTTCGATGATCGCATGGCGGCGGATGTTTTCCGCAACTTCGATCTCTACCGCGCTGATTTTCCAGAGGCCGACTGGATTCTGGCCTATCGTGAGCAGACCGTGGCACGGCTGTTGCTGGAGGAGCGGGCGCGGCTGCCGCGACTGGCCGCGATCCTGCTGTTGCCGATGACCCTGTCGATCTGTCCGTGGTCGTCGATGCTGCGGCTTGTGCTGGCGGGGCAGTTCATCGCCTCGGGCGATCTGATCGGTCCCGGCACGGTGCCGGAGGCGGCGCGGGCGCGGGCGCCCTTGGCCGATGGCGCGCGTCAGCAGCGGTCCTACCTGTCCGAGGGGGCATCGGAGGAGACGGCGGTGATGACTGATTCTGCCGCGCTGCCGTCTGACCCGGACCCCGGACTGACGCGGCGCGAGAAAGAGGTTCTGGCCCTTGTCAGCCAAGGCGGGCGGAACAAGACCATCGCGCATACGATGTCCTTGTCGGAACATACGGTGAAGCTGCATCTGCATAACGCGATCACCAAGATCGGTGCCCGCAACCGGACCGAGGCCGCGACATGGTATCTGTCCCGCCACATGGGAGAGGGACGTTGAGCCTGTCACAACCTGTCGGTTCCTCCGCGCAACCTGCGGAATTCGATGAGATTCTGCTGCTGGTCGGGCGGCTGAACTATACCTGGACGAACACCGAGAGCCTGTTGCTGCATCTGATGGCGGGGCTGTCGGGCACGACCAAGGATGTGGCGATCGTGATCTTTCTGACACTGAACACGACGCGCGCGCGGGTCGATCTGGTCGAGCGTCTGGCCAAGATGGATCATCAGGACGCGGCCGAGCGCGATGCTGTCCTGCGCCTGACCAAATCGCTGATGCGCCTGTCCGGGGCGCGCAACCGCTTCAACCATTGCATCTATGCCTTTGATCCCGAAGGCGGTCCGCCCAAGTCGATCCTGATGCGGATCGCGGATCGCAAGGATGGTATCCGCATGGGACAAAGTCTGGATCTGGATGCGGCGGCGATCGACACGATCCGCAAGGCGATTGCCGATCTGGCGCAGATCAATCAGGAGATCTGGGCGCATATAGCCCGTTTCGGCTATCCCGCCTGACCATTCAGGGGGCGTGATCCGGCTGGCCATAGGCTGCGACGAGCTGCGACACGGGCACTCTTGCGCCGAGTCGGGCGGCGACCATGTAGATCCCGGCAATCTTGCGATGCAGAAACAGCGTCTCGGGCGGGGGCACCTGCGTCAGCTCGCGGTCGCGGCCAAGGGCCAAGCCCATGTCGCGCAGGCGGAGCACCAGATCGGAGGCGCCGAAATCAAAGGGCGCATCCTGACGCAGCGGGCTCATGGCGAGGTCGAACATCTCGAGGATCAGCGCCCTGTGACGGGGCAGGGTCTGCGCGCCGATATAGCCGATGCGCCGCATGGCCGTGGTGGTGGCATCGCGGTCGCGGGCCAGACCTGCGGTCAGAAGCGCGCGAAAATCGCGGGTCAGGTCCGGCGAGAACCGTGTCACCGCGCCGAAATCCAGCAAGACGATCCGTCCGCTGGCGGGATCAAGGCGATAGTTCGCCAGATTGGGATCGGTCTGCATGGTGCGGAAGGCAAAGAATTCCCGCAGCAAAAGCGCGATCAGCCGCGTCGCCGCCTGGTCGCGCTGATCCTGCGGTGCGTCCAGCAGGGCATCCAGCGGCTGGCTGTCCACATAGGTCATGGCCAGCACCTGCGGTGTGCTGAGATCGGGGCAGAGCCTGGGCAGGATGAAATCGGGTGATCCCGCAAGCAGGGTGGTAAAGTCTGACAGGTTGCGCGCTTCGGCGGTGTAATCGGCCTCGGCGTGGAGCTGGCGGCGCGCGTCTTCCAGCAGGGGCGACAGGTCCAGACCGGCGGGCACCATCCCCGAGAGTTTGAGAAGGGCTGCGATATTGGCGATGTCGCTGTCGATGCTGTCGCGCACGCCGGGATACTGCACCTTGATCGCCAGATCGCGGCCGTCGTGGGTCCGGGCCCGGTGGACCTGCCCGATCGAGGCGGCGGCGAAGGGGCGCACGTCAAAGCGCGCGAAACGGTGCCGCCAGTCCGGCCCCCAGGCAGAGTTGAGCACGTCGCGCAGTTGCGCGGGCGGCATGTGCCGCGCCTCGTCGCGCAGGGCGGCCAGGATCGTGGTCATTTCAGGTGGCAGCAGGATGCCGGGGTCCATCGACAGCATCTGCCCCATCTTCATGGCGGCCCCGCGCATCCGGCGCAGATCGCGCGTCACCCGTGCCGCGGTCTGCGGCGTCAATAGCATGTCGTGCAGGCGCGGGCGCTGCCCCTTGGCCAAGTGCCGCAGGCCCGTGCTTGCCATATCCCCCATCAGACCGCCGGTCATGCCACCCAGACGCAGCATCCGGCCGAGGCGCCCTTGGGGCACGGGGGCGGCGTTCGCGTCATCGTTCCAGCCAGCCATCCTGTCGTCTCCTGTGATCCTGGCGCAGGAGATGGTTCGAATTCCCCAATTGACCAGAGCGGCGCGGTCGCGGAACGGAAGAGGCCGTGGCATGTGACGAGGGGGAAGGGAATTATCGTTCTGGAGCAATAGTTTGATCTTTAGTTGTGACCGTCGCCGTCGCCGTCGCCGTCGCGGTTCGGTTGCGGGATGGGCCTCTTGCTGCTAGGCAGGGATCATATTTGTGGGCCGGGCGGCAGCAGCCTTTCTGCCCGATCTGTAATGAGTGCAGTGTTTGATGGTGGCAGGTCTGCGAAGCATGTCCCGGTATCTGGCGCAGATCAGATGGGTGCGGCAAAGCTATGTCGCGCATCACCTGCGCGTGGCGGTCGAGCCTGTGGCGCTGCGTGATCCGCAGGGCCGGGTGGTCGGCTATCTGGAAGACATCGCCCTGCGGCAGGGGCATTGCACTCTGCGCGGTTGGGCGCGGGTGGCGTCCTTGTCTCTCCGTTCGGGGCCTGTGCTGCGCCAGATCCGTCCCTCGATCGAGCGGATGGATGTGGCGGCGGCCCTCGGATGCGACCCGATGGTGGGTTTTGCCGCAAGCCTGCCGCTGTCTGACGGGGCGCTGCGGGTCGAGGTTGAAACCCTGGACGGTCGCATCTTTGCGGTCGATCTTGCGCTGGAAGCCCGCAGGGCGCGGGCGCGATCCGTGCGGGCCTTGCGGTGGCGCTTTCTGCGGGAAATGGTTCCGCTGGTGCCGATGATCCTGCTGAACAGTTGGCGCAACGACCCCGATCTGCGGCGCAAGGTCAAGACGGCGCTGCGTCTGGATCGTCGTGTCGCGGCCCCGATGCTGGAGCGGCGTTTTCTGGCGGGCGCGGATAAGGCGGGTGACACCGCATATGAGGCCGTGCCGGTGACGATCATTCTGCCGGTCTACAATGCCTTCGCCCTGTTGCCCGAGGTTTTGCACAGGATCGTGCAGCACAGCGATCTGCCGTGGCATCTGATCCTTGTCGAGGATGCCTCGACCGAGCCGGAGCTGCGGCCATGGTTGCGGGACTGGGTGCGCGCGCGTCCCGCGGGACAAGTGACGTTGCTGGAGAATGACACCAATCTGGGCTTCATCCAGAGCGTCAATCGGGCCTTTGCTGTGGTCCGGGCGCGGGCATGGTCCGGCCCCGTGGTTTTGCTGAACAGCGACGCGCTGGTGCCGCAGGGCTGGACCCGTCGCCTGACGGCGCCTTTGGCCGGTCCCGATGTGGCCAGTGTCACACCCTTGTCGAACGACGCCGAGATCTTCGCGGCCCCGTTCATCTGCAACGCGGTCGCGCTGCTGCCGGGGCAGGCCGAGCGGATCGACGCGGCCCTGCGCCGCAACATCGCCCGCGACAGCCGCCCCGAGGTGTCGGTTCCGACCGGGGTGGGGTTCTGCATGGCCATCAGCCGCGACTGGCTGGACCGGGTCGGGGATTTCGATACGCGACTGGGGCGCGGCTATGGCGAGGAGGTGGACTGGTGCCGCCGGTGCAGCGCCCTTGGCGGGCGGCATGTCGCGGCGAGCGATCTGTTCGTGGCCCATCTTGGCGGGGCCAGTTTCGGTGCGGAAAGGGCCGCGCTTGTTGCCCGGAACAACCGCACGATTGCGCAGCGCTATCCGGCCTATCCGCTTGAGGTGCAGGCGTTCATCACCGCCGATCCCCTGATCACGCCACGGCTTGTCGCGGCCCTTGCATGGCTGGACAGCCTGCCGGATCACCACGAGGTGCCGGTTTTTGTCGCGCATTCCCTTGGCGGCGGTGCCGAGGATTATCTGCAAGGCCATTGCGGTGATCTGCCCGCTTCGGTGGTGCTGCGTCTGGGCGGGGCGGTGCGTGTGCAGATCGAGATTGCGACGCCGCAGGGGCGGCTTCTGGCTGGTGCGGATGATCTGGATCTGGTGATCCGTCTGATCGCCGGGCTGCACGGACGGCGGATCATCTATTCCTGTGCGGTGGGCGATCCCGACCTGCGCGAGATACCGGGGTTTCTGATCGCGCTGTCGCGGGGGGACCGTCTGGACATCCTGTTTCACGACTATCTGCCCATCAGCCCGTCTTATACGCTGCTGGATGCGGACGGGGTCTATCGCGGGCTTCCCGTGCCGGGGCACGAGGATGCGGCCCATCGCTATCGCTGCCCGGACGGGACGCGGATCGAGCTTGCCGCGTGGCAAGCCCTGTGGGGGCAGGCCTTGGCTGTGGCGCAGCGGCTTGTCGTGTTTTCCGAGGCGAGCGCGCGTGTGGTGCGCGCGGCCTATCCCGACCATGCCGCGCGCCTTGTGGTGCAACCGCATCGCCTGTTAGACCGGATCACGCCGGTCGAGCCGCCGGTTGGTGGCCCGGTGACGCTGGGCATTCTGGGCGCCATCGGCCCGCAGAAAGGGGCGGCTGTGGTGGCGGCGCTGTCAAAGGCCCTGTCGGGCCGAAGGGATATGCGGCTGGTCGTGATCGGCTATATCGCGCCGGGCCATGATCTGGCTGCGGATACGGTTGTGCATGGCCGGTATGAGGTGGCAGACATCCCGAGCCTTGCGCGTCATCATGGTGTCACCCATTGGATCGTGCCCGCGATCTGGCCCGAGACTTTCAGCTATGTCACGCATGAATGCCTTGCCACGGGGCTGCCCACCCTTGCCTTCGATCTGGGGGCGCAGGGTGATGCCGTGCGGGCCGCATCGAACGGGATTGTCGTGCCGATGCCGGGGGACGGGGGTGCAGACGCGACGCCTGCAGCCCTGTGCGATGCCATCCTCGGGCACCTGCGACAGGCTGTGTCGGTTGATCGGGCCGGGTGAGGACAAACCGCCGTGTCAGTAGTTGAAGCGGCGCGCGTAGTGGCTCTGGCTGGCGATGCCGGACAGGGCACGGGCGGCCTCGCTCTCGAAGGCGTCGCGGGCGGCTTTGGCAAAGAGCTTGTTCTGGCTCGTATTCTCGCGCTCCAGCGGCGGGCTGATCTGGAGGCCCAGAGCTGCAAGGGCAGGGATGAACGCGTCGTCAATGTCTTCGTAGCGCAGCACAATGTAATCCGCGCGGGGGGTGGTCTTTGTGAAGACAAATCCCTGCTGGTCGAAATCGGACAGCATCACGCCGGTTGCCCGTTCAAAATGATCCTCGAGCCAGCGATAGGGGCGCAGCATCACGCGAAACAGGTGCTGGAGCGCGGGCTGATCCTGAAGCGGGCTGCCCTCGAACCCTTCGCCAAGCCCTTGTTTGCGCTTGGTGAAATGCGCGTCGATGCCGCCCCGTCTGGTCAGGATTGCACCGAAGCCGTCAAGCAGATCCGTCAGGGCCGCACGGATGAGGTCATCTTCGCTGTCGCCCGGCAGGGCGTGGCGCGCGGCATGAGCCAGAAGCTGCGGAGCATAGGCCTGCATGTCCTGCACAAGCGAGGACCGGAACCAGTCCACCGGATCGCGGGTCAGCGAGACCATGAGCAGGCGCGCGTCGGATTTGCCGTCCATGATCCTGTTGATGCGATGCGTGACCTTGATGTTGGCGACAAGCTGGCCGAACTGGTGATTGTGGAAATAGTCATCCAGATCGCTGCTGACCACTGTGGACAGGACATCCCTGAGCGCATCGAGGCCCAGAAAATGCGACTGGACGGCGGTCACATCGGGCAGTTTGGCCAATGTCGCGACCAGCGATGTGCTGGCAACCTTGCCCATCTGATAGACGACGGCATAGATTTCCTGAGACATGACACACCCTTGACCATGGCTACCGCACCCGGCGCGGCCTTTGGGGACGGGCTGCGCGTGATCAAGCCTTAGCCATCTATGGGCGAAGTCGTCAAGCGGTCGTGCCGCCGTTGTCGCGGTCAAAAAGGTTGCGCCAAAGCGCGAGCCGTGTTTTTCTGACGCACCGTCAAGCGTTTTTGAGGCGGTTGTGATCGGGCGACGCCGGACGTGGCGGCCTGTCGGGTATGGTAAGGGGTAAGGTTTCATGACGTCATATGTGTTTCGCGCGCTTGTTCTTTCACAGCAATACGATCCTGTCACCGACGACGATGTGGTGGTCGATGCTGTCACCATGGATGCCAGCATTTCCCTGCGCGGCAACGCCTCGCTTCTGCCGTATCAGTTGCTCGGCGCCTCTCCCGATGGGGATCTCGAGGTGGATATCGGCGGCTTTCCAACCGGGACATTGATCGTGGGCGGGCAGGTTTTCGAAGGCGTGGAGCCGATCGAGAACATGCTGCAAGGGATCACGTGGACTGCGGCAAACGGGCCGCAGAACACGACCATGGCTGTCGTGACACATGAGCCGGGCGGGCCGGGCACTTCGGAGGCGATCATCTTTGCCGTGGGTGGGACCGCGCTGCCCGAGATCGCCAGCGTTGCAGAATTTCAGGCCTTCTTTGCCGGCGTCACCTATTTTGGCGCGCCATTGCATACGGTCGGGCCGGGTTCGACCATCGACCTGAGCGCCATTCCGGGCGTGACTGCGCAGCAGGATGATTATTTCCGGGTCGAGAACGATCCCTTCGAGACTTTTGCTCTGCCGGGCGGGCTGGGGTCGGACACGATCGACTTCACCGATGTCGTGGATACCTATACCGCACTTGATTACGCTGGGTTGGCGGGGCCGATCACCGTCACGATTGACGCGGAGAACGAGACGGGCAGCGTGGTAAAGGCCGGGGTTGGCACCGACAGTTTCATCGCGCTGGGCGATGGGCTGGAAGCCGGGTGGAACACAACGACCGGCGGCCTCAGCTTTGTGGGCACCAATGCGGGCGATACGTTCACAGCGGCCTTGGATGAGGAATGGGTTGAGTTCGTCGGCGGTGGCGGAAACGACATCTACACCCTTGATCTGACCGATCCGGGCATCGTCCGGCTGAGCTTTGATCGCTACAACGGGCAGAATGCCACAAGCGGGATCTCGGTCAATCTGCTGACCGGCAGCGTGGCCGATGACGGGTTCGGCGGCGCGGATCAGATCAATGCCATCGCCGGGTCTGGCAGGCTTGAGATCAACGCGACGGCCCTGACCGACACGATCATCGGGTCGGACGCGCGTGAGAGGTTCATCCTGCTGGGCGGCAATGACACGCTGAACGGCGGTGGCGGCAATGATCTGGTGCGTTATGACCGCAGCGGCATCTCGGCGGTCTCTGTTGATCTTGAAGCCGGAGTTGCGACGGGAAGCCATCAGGGCACGGCCTTCTCGCATACGCTTTTGAACGTGGAATCCATCCGCGGCAGCCGCAATGGTCAGGATACGCTGACCGGCAGCGCGGCTGACAACCAGATCAACGCCTATGGTGGCAATGACCTTCTGACCGGCGGGGCCGGGAATGATACGATCTATGGCGGGGCTGGCACGGATACGGTGTTCATCAATGCGCTGACCACCGATGTTTCGGTGAGCATGCGAACCGATGGCTATCTCATCACATCTGCCGATGGGATCGACCTGATCGGATTTGACGTCGAGTCTTTCCAGTTCAATGACACTCTGCTGTCGCAAGCAAGTATTCAAAGCCTTACGGCCGCATCTGACGATCTGATCGTGCTGGAGAATGATCTTGTCGATGGAGTTGTCTACTTCGGCAATGGTGGCTCTGACACGATTGACTTTGGCGACATCTACGATGGCTATGTCGAACTGTCATATAACCAGATCACCGGCCCGATTTCTGTCGAGATTGACGCTTCCACCAACTATGGCAGCATCATCAAGTCCGGCCTGGGCACCGATACATTGCTGGATGTCGGGAATGCGATGAGTTCGGGCTTCGGAGGCTTTTTTGGCGGGTTCTATGTCATTGGGACAGGTCAGAATGATACCTTTGACATCACGATCAACGCCTCTTTCATCGGCCTGATGGGGGGGGCGGGGAATGACACGTTTAACCTTGATCTCACGAGCATAGGCACGGTCAGGCTAGATTTCAGGGCCAATGGGTCAGGTGTTGCCACGCAGGGTATGGTGGTCGATCTGACCATGGGGATCGTATCCAATGACGGTTTCGGTGGGACTGATGTGATCAACGTGCAAAATCAGATCAGCGGAAGGCTTGAGATTCAGGGCACGGCAAACAGCGATGCAATGACAGGCTCTGCGCACGATGACCGTTTCATTACGCTGGGAGGCAACGATACGGTCGATGGCGGTGCCGGCGTTGATGCGTTGCGTTATGACCGTAGCGGGATTGATGCTGTCGAGGTCAATCTTGCCGGTGGTGTGGCGACGGGTTCCTATTTTGGCGCGAGCTTCACGCAGGTCATATCAAATATCGAATTGGTGCGCGGCAACGAGGGCAATGACACGCTCACCGGAAACAGCGCGGACAATGGTCTGGACGGGAGGGGCGGCAGCGACCAGCTTTTTGGCGGGCAGGGGAATGACACCCTGTTGGGAATGGAGGGCGATGACGCGCTCTATGGTGGCGCTGGCAATGATCTGCTTGAGGGCGGTGCGGGCTTCGACCTTTTGGAAGGGGGGGCAGGAAACGACTCGCTTTATGGGGGCGACGCCAACGATGCGATGTCGGGCGGCTTCTTGCAGGACGTTCTCTATGGCGGCGGCGGGGCGGATAGTTTGTCGGGCGACGCGGGACTGGACACTCTGTTCGGCGGGGCGGGCAATGACACGCTTTACGGCAATGACGATCAGGACACGCTTTACGGCGGCGACGGGGCGGATGTGCTGGATGGTGGTAACGGCTCTGACGTCTATTTCGTCGATCAGTTCGACAGCGTGAATGACAGCGGGGCCACGGGCTATGACCGGGTGCAGATCAACAATGCCGCTGGCGTGACGCTGAACAATCTCTCGATTTGGACCGGGGTCGAGCGGATCAACGGCTTCACCGGGAATGATGTGTTCGACGCATCAGGGGCAGCATCGGCGCTGTTCCTGTTCGGCAGCGATGGCAATGACAATCTTTCGGGTGGCAATGGCGCGGATACGGTCCTGGGCGGCAATGGCAATGACACGCTTGATGGCGGCTTTGGGAATGACATTCTGCAAGGCGGGGCTGGCAATGATGTCTTTTTCGGCGGCGCCGAAGATGATCTGATCTATGTGGGGGACTCCGGCGATTTTGTTAGTGATGGCGGGGCAGGCTTTGACCGCGTCTTGATCAACAATGCGGCCGGGTTGTCGATTGATGTCGGCGCATGGCAAGGGGTCGAACGCGTCGTCGGCTTCACCGGCAATGACTCCATCGACGCGACAGGGGCCACGGTCGGGATGACCTTTGCTCTGGGGGCGGGCAATGACACGCTGATTGGCGGCGCGGGGCGTGACACGGTCTATGCCGGGGTGGGCAATGACTCGGTCGAGGGGGCAGAGGGCGATGACGCCCTGATTGGCGGCACTGGCGACGATGTGCTGACCGGGGGCGCCGGCAATGATTTCCTTCTGGGGGGCACGGGCGCGGATGTGTTCGTCTTTGCGGATGGTTTCGGTGTCGATGTGATCCGGGATTTCGCGGATGGGACGGATGTGATCGACGTTTCGATGCATACAGGGATCAGCGGGATGTCGGATCTGGTGTTCCAGCAAAGTGGCAGCAATACCGTCATCACCCTTGCGGACAGCGGACCGGATCAGATCACGGTGATGAATGTGACGGCCGCCGCCCTGACGGTCGAGGATTTCATCTTTGCGTGACGCAGCGCGCCCCCTTGCGGTCGAACGGCCGAAGGGGGCGCTTGCCCCGCGCGGGTCAGGTCTGGGGCAGGTCCAGTAGATCCGTGTTCTTCCGGAGCCATTCCTGAAACGATCCGGCCCCCGTGCCAAACGGCGCGGGATAGGTGCTGCGCAGATCGGCGCGGCTGCGATAGAGCTCGCGCGCCGCCTTGGGGATCGCGCGGCCATCGTCGAACTGGCCGTAATGCCACCAGCCTTGCGGAATATCCGGGCTGGTCGCATCCGTCACCTGTTGGCGATACCACCACCACAGCTCATAGATCTCGGTGTTGTCGCGGGCATAGCGTTGGGTCATCGTGTCGCCCACGGCACCCAGTTTGGTGAAGTGGTAAAAGCGCAAAGGCTGGCCGTTGATCAGCGCCAGCCCATCCGGGTCAAAGGCCATTCTGCGCTGGCTGAGGTTCCAGCTTGCGACGTTGAAGCCGGGGTCGCGCAGGATCTTCACGCGGTCAAAGAAGCAGGGCGCAAGATTGCACCATTTCTGATCGACAAAGACGCCGATCTCCTGTCGGTCGTGGCACCAGTCGCGCAGCCGGTCATCCCACCATGCGGCAAAGCGGCGGCCTTCGTCATCATTGGCCAGGGCGATGAAGCCGAGGTTGAATGTGCCATAGTTCAGCGATCCGACTTCGTTATCCACGATGGCACGCCTGTCGCTGCGCGGCTCGGGGTCGGTCTGATGCGGGGTCAGGATGATCGAGGCATCATCCAGCCAGCCGATCAGGTCATCCATCCTGTTGAACAGGGCGATGTCCGGATCGAAATAGACCAGTTTGGTGCAGTCGGGCCGATCCAGCAACATCGTGGCGGCCTTGCCTTTGACGGCGGTGCAGGCTTCGACGATGTCATGGCCGAACAGCCATGGCGCGGTTTCGGTGCCGAAGAGGTCATCGACAGTCAAGACCGCGTCGAAATCCTCCTGCGAGAGGTCAAGCGTGAAACCGGCAGGGGGTTTGTCGGTGATGACGGCCCAGATCATCCACTCAGGGTGTTGCTGCCGCACAGTGCGGGCCAGCACCCGCGCCCGGTTGAGATAGCTATAGGTGAAACTGGTGAAGGCGTGGATCATGAGGCACCGTCCTTGGGCAGGATCGTGTGGACCATGGCGCTGCGTGTCACGACGGGCCTGCCGTGGCGCGATGCCGCGCGGCGACTGGCCGTGACCTGCGCAAGGCGGCCATCGGTGAAAAAGGCCCGCAGGTCATCCTCGTCCTGCAAAACGACGCCCTCGCCGGTCTCGCGCACTGTCACCGCCACATTCCCGCTGCCGGGGTTGGTCAGAACCCAAGCGCCGCCCGCCAGCGCCTCGTGGGTTGTGAAGGAGAAGGTTTCCGGCGAGTTTGCCCAGTGCAGCACCAGATCGACCTGATGTTCGCTGATCGCCCTGATCATCGCATCGGGATCATCCTCGGAGACGTGAACGGCAACCGACCCGATGGCTGTGTCCGTGACCGGCGTGGCACCGAAGTAAAGAAAGCGCAGGTCCGTGTCAGGCAGGCGCGCGGCGCTGGCCAGAGCCTGAAAGATCGGCCAGCCTTTCTGCGCGGCGGGATAGCCGATGAAGGCGAGGGTGATGGCCGTTTGGGGGATGGGCCGGTTCGGCGGACGGCGTTGCGTTTCGGGCCAGTGCAGGGTCAGCAGCGGCAGAACCGTCAGCCTGTCCACGGCAAGACCGCTGCGCGCCGTCCACTCGGCCGCCATGAAGGACGAGGGGGCAAGGGCATGGATGCGGAGTGCGGCAAAGAGGTCGCGGACCCGTGCCTGATGGCTGATGCGCTCTGCGCCATAGACACAGAGCCGGCAGGCATTCGACGCCGGCGCGGGTGCGCCGCAGAAGGTGATGCCGTTGCGTTGCAGCGTATAGCTGGGACAGAGGGTGAAGAAATCGTGCAGCCACAGACAGCAACTGTCCGCGCCCGTCGCCTTGATCAGGTCCACGATCCGTTCGGGCGCGTGGCCCATGAGGTGATGAATGACGCATTGCACCGCGGACAGTCGCGGGGCCACCGTCTGCATCGCCGCGATGACAGTGCTGATCGGGGCATGACCGATGCTGCGACCATCAAGAACAAGGTGGACCGACGCTTCGTCGTCCCTGTCCAGATGGGCCAGGCGGGGCAGGGGTTGCACCGGGTGCAGGTTCAGATAGGTCGCGCCATGCGCCGGGCTGAGCCTTTCCTCGCGCTGGATGCAGGATTGAACGCCCCCTGACACGGCGGTGTAATCGTCATGGCTGATCGAGAGGATGAGGCGGCTCCTCTCGCCATGGCAGGCCTCAAGGATCATCCGCTCCAGCGAATTGGCCGTCAGAGGGGCGCTTTCTGGCGGCGGTCTGCGCCAGTTTGCCACCATGTCTTCAAGCGGCAGAAGGGATTGCAGGATCGCGGCCTTGTAGCCGCCGGGATGGCTGGGCGCGCGCCCCTCATTGCGCCCGGCGACCAGATAGTGCCAGAACGGGTTGATACCGGCTGCGACCACATCGGGATTGCTCTCGAGGTAGTAGCGCGTCGAGAAGAATGGCGCGGGATCGCGCCCCTCCTTCCAGCCGATGTTGCAATAGTGGTCCACCGCAGAGACCTTGCCTTGCGCAAGATCGGGATTCTGGCTCAGGTAAAACGCCGCATCGAAATGCGCGGCGATGGTCGCATGGTCGTGACCGGCTTCGACCACGGCATCGGGCGGCAGGGGCAGGCCGCTGCGCCCTTCTTGCCGGCCCGAGGCGATGAAGTGCCAGAACGGGTTGAGCCCCGCTGCCGCGACATCCGGGTTCGCCGCAAGATAGTAGCTGGTCGAGAAATCCGGCGCGGGGTCGCGCTCTTCCCGCCAGCCATAGAGGCAGTAATGTGAGACCGGGTCCGCGCCGCTGTCACGGACATCGGCATAGCGTTGCAGATAGAACAGCGCGTCGAAGGCGGCTCTGATGTCATCCATGACCGCCATCTCGGACGGGTCCGGGGCACCCAAGGCCGAACGTGAGCGGCGTTTTTCAAGGCGTCCGGCAACCAGATAGTGCCAGAACGGGTTCAATCCGGCTTTGGCGACATCGGCATTGTTCTCGAGGTAGTAGCGGGTCGAAAACTGGGGCGAGGGGTCGCGCCCTTCTTTCCAGCCGAGCCTGAAATAATGCAAGACAGGGTCCAGACCGGCCTCGGCCACATCGGGGTTTTGCTGGCAATAGAAGGCCGGATCAAAGGCGGGGCGGATGTCGTCGATGGCGGCGTCGGCCTTGCTGCGAAACAGGCTGGCCGCTTGCCTGACAAGCCGCGCCGCACGCAATCTGCGAAAAAACATGTCACCATTACCCACACAACCGAACACACGCCGTGCAGGTTATTCGGCAAATGCCTGTCAAACCAGTGGTTTCTGTATCAAACCCCTGTGGGGCGCGGTTCGGTCCCTGTGGGCGGGCGGGGTGGCAGGTCAGCGTTTGGGGATCGTGACGGGGGTGCCAAGACGCGCTTGTGCTGCGATGCGGAAGGGCGCGTTGGGGGCGCCATAGCCGTCATAGCGGCCGGTGCGCTGGATGATTTCGATGAAAAGCCCGTCGCCGAAAGGGCGGCTGTAGAGTTGAAAGAACTGCCCGTCCTCGTCCTGATCAAAGAGGATATGACCCGCTTTCAGGCGCTCCAGCAGCTCTGCGGGCAGGTCATAGCGCGCGTCCAGATCGTCATAGTAATTGGCCCCGATGGGCAGAACGGCAAAGCCCTTGTCCGACAGGATGCGGGCCGTGGCGAAGATGTCCTCGCAGGCAAAGGCGATGTGCTGCGTGGCGGCCCCGAAACTATCCGCCAGAAACCGCGTGGCGAGGGTGCGCCGGGCCTCGGCCCCGTTCAGGGTCACGCGCAGCGCGCCGGATTTCACGGCCTGGCTGCGCACCAGACCCTCGGGATCGGCCACATCGACCATTGGGGCTTTGTGACCCTTGAATATCGCGGTGTAGAACTGGGTCCAGCTCAGCATTTCGTCAAAGGGCATGGTCTGCGAGATGTGATCGACAGCCATCAGGCCCGCGCCTGTGTCGGCTGGGGCGAGGGGGGTGAAATCCACCTCCCAGAGATGGGCCAGATCGCTGTGGTCATCCAGAAGGCGCAGAAGGCTGCCGCCCACGCCGCGCAGGGCAGGGATGTCCAGCTCTCCGGGATTGGGGCCATCTCCGAAGGGTTCGGCGAGCAGGGCCTTGCCGCGCGCGAAAGTCTGCCGGGCATCGGGGACGACGACGGCAATCTCGCTGACGCAGGTGCCGTGGCTGAGGAAGGCGGCATGGGCATAGCCCTGCTGTTCCGTGTTGATCAGGATGTTCACCCCGTTCTGCTGGAACCGCCGCACGGATTTCGAGACATGCTGCCCGGTCAGCCGGAACCCGAGGCTTTGCAGAAGCGCCTCGATCCTGGGGGCCTCGCCGGGCGAGGTGACAAACTCGATGAATTCCACCCGCTCGACCGGGGCGGGGGCGGGCATGGCGGGCAGATCAACCGACAGCTCGGGTGCTGCGCGGCGCAGGCCGTCCATCAGATTGATCAGGGCGCGGTGCCCGTCCAGCGCCACAAGGCGGGGCAGGCCCGCGCGGAACTGGTCGTTGAAAACCTCAAGGCTCAGCGGTCCGTCATAGCCGGTGGCCATGACCGCGCGCATGAAGGCGGGCACGTCCAGATCGCCTTCGCCCGGCATCGACCGGAAATGGCGCGACAGATACAGCAGATCCATGCGGATGGCGGGGGCATCGGCCAGTTGCACGAAAAAGATCTTCTCGCCCGGAATGCGGCGGATGCTTTCGGGGTCGATGCCGCGCGCCAGCGTGTGATAGCTGTCCAGGATCAAGCCGATATGGGGGTGGTCGGCGCGGCGCACGATCTCCCATGCGTCGCGGTGATCGTCCACATGGCGGCCCCAGGCCAGCGCCTCGTATCCGACGCGCACGCCGTATTCGGCCGCGATGGCGCCCAGCTCTGCCAGATCATCCGCCGCGCGGTCGATCCCGCCAAGCGCCTGCGGATGCACCGAGGAGCAGATCAACATCAGATCGGTGCCCAGCTCGTTCATCAGGGCGAATTTGCGCCGGGCGCGGGTGAAGGCGCGGGCGCGCAGCGGGGCGGGCAGGCCTTCGAAATCGCGGAAAGGCTGGAACAGCAGCACCTCAAGCCCGTGATCGCGCACCATCTGTCCGGCGGCGCGGGGGCTGAGGTCCGAGGCGAGGAAATCCTGTTCGAATATCTCGATCCCGTCAAAGCCTGCGGCGGCAATCGCCCCCAGTTTGGTGGCAAAGTCGCCCGCGATGGAGACGGTGGCGATCCCGGTCTTCATGCCACAACCCCGGCCGCCAGATCGGCGCGCAGGCGCGGCTCGTCCAGCGGCAGCTCCGCGAACAGACGCCAGGCATCGACCCCTTGGCCGATGAACAGCTCATATCCCGATATGGTGGTCAGACCCGCTGCGGCGGCATCCGTCAGGAAGGCCGTGTTGACGGGTGTATAGACGGCATCAAAGGCCCAGCCCCGCGCTGGCATGGCGTCAGGGGGCAGGGGGGTGCCGTCATGGCCGACCATGCCCACGGGGGTGGCGTTCAGAACGCCCTCGGCCCCTTGGGCCAATGCGCCCGCGTCCCGGCCCAGTGTCAGGGTCAGGGCAGGAAAGCTGCGGCGCAGGGCATCGGCCAGGGCGGCGGCGCGGGCTGTGTCCAGATCCGCGATCCTGAGGTCAACCGCCCCCAGCCCCGCCAGGGCAAAGGCCAGCGAGCGGCCCACACCGCCCGCCCCGATCAGCAGGACCACGCCGGGCGGCCTGTCGCCCCGCGCCGCGCGATAGGCGGACAGGAAGCCGGAATAGTCGGTGTTGAAGCCAAGGGAGCTGTCCTTGCCGAAAAGGACGGTGTTCACCGCCCCCATCGCCTGCACCAGCGGATCATTGATCTGCACACGCAAGGCGGCCTTTTCCTTGTAGGGATAGGTGACGTTGATCCCGCGATAGCCGGCCTGCGCCACATGATCGAACAGCGCATCGAAGGGTTTGCCCATGTCGCGCGGCACAAGCCTGTCATAGGTCACGTCGATCCCGTGCTGCGCCCCGGCCAGACGGTGCAGCACAGGCGCGCGGGAGGCGCCGATATTGTCCCCGATCAGCCCAAGCCGAAGGTGGCGCTGCATGGTGCCTACTCCGCCGTCATGCGGCAGGCGGCCTCGACCGCGCTGCGATAGCCTTGCGGGCCAAGGCCCGCGATCACGGCTGTTGCCACTTTGGACATGAGGGAGTGTTGATAGACAGCCTCGCGCCGGTGGATATTGGTGATGTGCAATTCGATCACCACGCCCGGAAACATCTTGAGCGCGTCCATGATCGGCACCGAGGTGAAGGTCAGCCCGGCCGGGTTGATCACGATGGCGGCGGCGCCGGTGTCGATGGCCTCGTGAATCCAGTCGATGATCTGGTATTCCGCGTTGGACTGGCGAAAGATCACCTCGCGCCCTGTGGCGGCGCTGCGGCACATCTGTTCGACCTCGGCCAGCGTGGTGTGGCCATAGATCTCGGGTTCGCGGGTGCCCAGCCGGTTGAGGTTGGGACCGTTCAGGATGTGGATTGCTGCGGACAAGGGAGATTGCCTTTCTGTCGGTTAGCCCTGGTATCCGAACTGCCGGGGCAGCCAGAGGACCAGATCGGGGAAGAGGGTCAGCACCGCCAGCACAAGGATCAGCGTGCCGATGAAGGGCACCAGATCTGCGAAGATGTCCTTGAGGCGCGCGCCGGTGATGCTTTGCATGATGAAGATCAGCAGTCCGTAGGGCGGTGTGATCAGACCGATCATGATGTTGACGACCGCCACGACACCGAAATGCACGGGGTCAATGCCAAGCGCCATGGCGGTGGGGATGAAGACAGGCACGATGATCAGCAGGATCGCCGTGCCTTCCAGCATGGCACCTAGAAGCAGCAGGGCGATGTTGACCATGATCAGGAATTGCAGAGGCGTCAGATCCCAGCCTTCAAGATAGGCGCGCAGGGTCTGGGGGATATTCTCGGCCGTCACCACATAGTTGAAGACCAGCGCCCCCGCGATCAGCATCCCGATCGAGGCAGAGGAGCGCGCCCCTGCGGTGAGGGCGTTATAGAGGTTGCGCGGCGTGATCGACCGATAGAGCAGGGCCGAGACGACGAAGGCATAGGCGGCGGCGACGGCGGCGGCCTCGGTCGGGGTCATCGCGCCGGAATAGATGCCGCCCAGCAGCACCACAGGCATCAGCAGCGCCGGAAAGGCGCTTGCGGTGATCCCCGGCAGGTCGCGCAGGGGTGTGGGCGCCTCGACAGGGAAGTTCTGCCGGCGCGACTGGATCAAGACCAGCACCATCATCATCAGCGCCATCAGGATGCCCGGCAGAACGCCGGCCAGAAACAGGAACCCGATCGAGGTGTTCGAGACCAGCGAATAAAGCACCATCGGGATCGAGGGCGGCACGATGGGCCCGATCACGGCGGAACTGGCGGTCAGGGCGGCGGCGAAACTTTTCGTATAGCGCCCGTCGCGGGTCATCATGTTGGCGATGATCCGCCCGGTCCCTGCCGCATCGGCAAAGGCCGAGCCGGACATGCCCGAAAAGATCAGCGATTGCACGATATTCACATGTGCCAGCCCGCCCCGGAACCGGCCCACAAAGGCGTTGCAGAACCGCAGAAGCCGGTCGGTCATGGAGCCGGTGTTCATCAATTCCGCCGCGAAGATGAACAAAGGCACGGCCAGGATGACATAGCCCGTGAACATGCTGTTGAGCAGCCGTTCCGCGACCAGCCCCAGATCCTGTCCGCGCATGTAAAGATACATGATCGAACCCGAGATCATCGACAATCCGATGGGCAGGCCCAGCAGGGCCAGCAGGCAGATCACGCCCAATGCTGCGGAAAACGGGTCCACGCTCAGCTCTCCTTGCCGGTTCGGTCGGATTGTTCGGATATGTCGGTCGGGTCCGAGAGGGCGGCGGGATCATGTCCCTGCACCGCACGCAGTGCCAGCCAGAGGTAGCGCAGGATCACCGCCACCGCGAAGATGATGTAGATCGCGTAGAGCCAGTCATAGCGGATGCGCAGGTATGACGTGCTTTGCACCTTCATGAAGGTGACGTAATCCCAGACAGCCGGCAGCGACAGCAGGAACAGCCCCACCACGCCGGCGGCGGTGATCACGGTAAAGACACGGCGCACCCGGGCGCTGACCGCGCCATAGATGATGTCGAAGCGGATCTCCTCGCGTTCGCGCAGCACGAAGGCCGCACTCCAGAGGACCAGCCAGACCCACATCACCGCGCTGAGTTCCGAGGCCCAGCCCGAGGACCAGTTCAGCACATAGCGGAACAGGATCGTGATCAGGAAGGAGATGAACATCACCCCCAGCATCAGCGCGGCCACGGCTTCGGCGGCATGGCTGAGCCAGCGGAACATCCGGCGGGCAGAGTGTCTCATGCGTGATGCCTCTCTCGGGTGGGTCGGGGACCGGCCACGGCGGCCGATCCCCGGCAGCCTTGGATCAGAGCGCGTTGATCCGCTCCACCATGCCCTCTGGCCAGTCGGCCGACAAAGGCGAGTTCAGATATTTCTCCTGCGCATAGGCGCGGAAGGCATCGACATCGGGGGTATAGACCTCCAGCCCCTCGGCGCGGAAGAAATCGGCCAGCTCGGCCTCGCGCTTCTGATGCTCGGCGGCGGACCATGCCATCGCCTCGTCTGCGGCGGCCTGAAAGGCGGTCTGCTGCTCGGCGCTCATCGCGTTCCAGGCAGAGGATGAGATCGTGAGCAGGTCGAAGGCCACCAGATGCGAGGTCAGTGCGATCTGCGACATCACCTCGTAGAACTTCATGTTCTGCACGTTGGGCAAGGGGTTGTCCTGCCCGTCGATGGCCCCGGTCTGAAGGCCGGTATAGACCTCGGCATAGGCCATGGCGGTGGGGTTCGCGCCCAGCGACTCGCCCAGGAACTGCCACGCCTCACCACCGGGCATCCGCAGCCGGACACCGGCCAGATCGGCGGGCGTGTTGATCTTGGTCTCGGACTTGAGCCCCACATGGCGCGAGCCGAAATAGGTCGGCCCAAGGATGTGGATGCCCAGCTGCTCCTCGGCCATGGCCTTCATCTCGGCGCCTGCATCCGAGGCGAAGAATGCCTGAAGATGCGCGGGATCGCGGAACAGATAGGCCGAGGTCAGGATCGACCATGCCGGGATCTGGTTGGCGATGTCCTGCGGTGCGATATTGCCCATCTCGAGGTTGCCGCGCTGCAACGCGACCAGTTCTGTGCCCTGACCGAACAGCGTGCCACCATAGTGCATTTCCATCACGGCCAGATCGGCCACGCCTTCTGCAAAGCGTTCCATCATCCGGGCGCGGATGTCCTGATCCGAGAAAACCGCGGAAAAGCGCAATGTCGGTTTGTCCTGTGCGGCCACAATCCCGGCTGTCAGGCTGCCGGCCAGCATGGCCGCCGCGCCCGTCATCAGCATGGCACGCCGTGTCACGTTCAGTTTCATGATGTCCTCCCTCTTGTCCATCGCAGGTGCGGGCAAGCCATGGCCCAACCTTGGCCGAGACTAAGACCTATAATTTGTAAATCAACCGCATATTTTGCAAAAAGATGAGATTTTTTAAAATCTCATCTTTTCATGACGGTTGTCTGATCCTAACCTGCATGAGACAAGAGGCGGGTCACGTCTGTGGCCGCAGTTCAGGGGCATCATGATCGACACCGCCAGCGAACATATCTACCGCGCGATTCGGCAGGACATCATCCACGGCAAGCTGGCCCCGCGCGCGCGCCTGCGGCTGGACAGCCTGCGCGAAATCTATGGCGCCAGTGTCAGCACCCTGCGCGAGATCCTGAACCGTCTGACCGGCGAGGGGCTGGTCGTGGCCGAGGGGCAGAAGGGGTTTTCCGTCACGCCCGTCTCGCAGACCGAATTCGAGAACCTTGCCGAATTGCGCGAATTGTTCGAGGCCCATGCCATCCGGCGCGCCTTTGCCGCGGGTGATCTGGAATGGGAAGGGCGCGTGGTGGGGGCGCATCACATGCTGGGCGTGATCGAGCAGCGGATGCAACGGGGGCAGACGCAGGATGCGACCCTGTGGAAGCAGTATGACAAGGGGTTTCATCACGCGCTGATCGCGGCCTGCGGGTCGGAGGAGTTGCTGGCCGCCCATTCCGCCGTCTTTGACAGGTATCTGCGCTATCAGATCATCGCGGTGATCTTTCGCGGGGCACCTGCGGCGGAGGAACATCTGATCCTGCGCGATGCGGCCCTGACGCGGGATGCCGATCTGGCGGCGCGCATCCTGCACCAGCATATCACGGCCTGCGTCGCGCATACGGCCCAAGGGGGCAAGCTGGAGCATGGCGCGGTGGATGCGGGCGATGACCACAGCGCCGCCGAGGAGACGGTGGCGGGTGCGATCTGGCGCAGCGTCCGGCGCGACATTCTGAACGGCACGCTGGCCCCGATGCAGAAGCTCAAGCTGGACGGGCTGCGCGACCGCTATAACGCGTCGGTCAGCACCCTGCGCGAGGTGCTGAGCCGTCTGGCGACCGAGGGGCTGGTGCTGGCCGAAGGGCAGCGCGGCTTTGAGGTGGCGCCGATTTCGCCCGCCAACCTGCGCGAGCTGGCCGAGCTGCGCCTGCTGATCGAAGGGCAGGCGTTGCAGGATTCCTTTGCGCGCGGCGATGTGGAATGGGAGGCGCATGTGATGGCCGCCTATCACCGTCTGGCGCGCAGCGAGGAGCGGATGCGTCAGGGCGACCGCAGCGTGGTGCCGGACTGGAAACGCTATGACTGGGAGTTTCATCAGGCCCTCATCAGCGCCTGCGGGTCACGGGTGTTGCGGCAGTTCCACGGGGCGAATTTCGACAAATACCTGCGCTATCAGATGATTGCCCTGTCCTTCCGTGGTGATGTCGCCTCGGATGAGCATCGCGCCCTGCTGGATGCGGCCATGGCGCGCGATGCCGGGGCGGCGCGTGACATTCTGCAACAGCATCTGCTGGGCGGGGTCGATCACGCGCTGGCCAGTGGCACCATCGGAGAGGGTTGCGTGTCCGCCGCCGGGCGCGAGGTCAAGGGCGCGACAGGCTGAGCGAGCGGCCTGTCAGGTCGGGTGGTTCCCTGTCCGAGCGGGGAGCAGGGTGCAAGGGGAACCACCCGTGTCGTGGCCGGGCGCCTGCGCGGGCCGGCCACAAACGTCTTTTGCCTCAGCGGGCCAGTTCGAGGATCTGCATCACATCCGCAGGGCCCGAGATCGTCCTGGGGTTGGTGCGGCCCCAGATGTCCTGCATCGTGTATTCGGCGATCGTCTGGAACCTGTCTTCTGTCACGTTCACGGCTGACAGGCTGCGCGGCATCCCGAGGCCCGCGATGAAATCATGTACCAGATCGGTCGCGGGTGTGTCGGGTTTGCCGAAGGCGTTGGAAATCCGGCGCTGGCGATGCGCGTTCACATCCGCGTTCCATTTCAGCACGAAAGGCGACATCACGCAGGATGTATAGCCATGCGGCACATCGCACAGGCCGCCGAGCACATGGCCGATGGCATGGCTGGCCCCCATGGGCACGCCGCCGATGATGGGCAGCATGGATTGCCAGACGCCGATCTGGCATTTCAGCCGCGCCTCCATGTCGGTGGGGTCGGCCTTGACGCGCGGCAAGCCTTCGATCAGCAAGCGCAGCGCGCTTTCGGCCAGACCGTCGCAGTAATCGTTGGACTGGAAACTTTGCAGCGTCTCGATCGCGTGATCCAGCGCCCGCACGCCGGTGGAAAACCACAGCCAGTCGGGCGTGTGCCGGGTCAGGGCGGGATCAAGGATCACGCTGACCGGGGCCATTTCGCGTTTCTGATAGCCCTGCTTGTGCTTGGTCGCGGATTCCGTCGCCCCTGACAGCGGGTTGAATTCCCCCCCCGACAGGGTGGTGGGCACGCAGATCGTGCGGATCGTCTGGGGTTTGAAATCGGGGTTCACCATCTGCCCGGCCTCGTTGACCGTGATGTGATAGCCGCCCATCTGTTCGGCGCTGGTGATGTCATTGGCCAGGCAGATCGGCACGATCTTGGCGCAATCCGTGACGGACCCGCCGCCGACGGACACGATCAGATCGGCCCGCACCTCGCGCGCCATGGCGGTGGCGGCGATCACATCCTCGCGCGGGACATGCGGGGCCACGCCCGAGAAGGTGCCGGCATGGGCCTTGCCCAGGGCCGCTTCGATGGCCGCGATGTCGCCGGTGTTGCGGCGCAGCGCGTCGGATGTGATCAGCATCACGCGCTGCGCGCCCAGCATCGCCACTTCCTGTGCCAAGGCTGCGGCGACGGGTTGGCCAAAGATCACCCGTTCGGTGGCCGTCAGGATCACCTGTCCGGTTTGTGCTGTTGTCATGGTCAAACTCCTCCCTGAAATACCGCTTGTGCGACACCGGGGGCCGCGGCCTGCGCCCGGTCCATGGCTGAGGGGGGGCGAAGGCCGCCCCGCCCGGGTCAGTTCTTGTCGAAACGCTCGCCCTTGATGCGGATGCCTGCCGCCTCGCGGTCCCATGTGTCGGGGGTGATCCCCTCGGCGCGCAATTCGTGTTTCAGAACCTTGGCGCTGGGGGTTTTCGGCAGGTCGGTCAGGATGCGGACGTAGCGGGGCACCATGAAATAGGCCATGCGGTCCTTGAGAAAGGCGATGAGATCCGCAGGGTCGATCGTGTGCCCTTCGACCGGGGCCACGCAGACCAGCACGTCATCTTCGCCCAGATCGGACGGCACGGCCACCGCCGCCGCCTCACGAACGGCGGGATGGGCGCAGACATCGGCCTCCACCTCGAATGACGAGATGTTCTCGCCCCGCCGCCGGATCGCGTCCTTCATGCGGTCCACGAAGAAGAAATTGCCCTCGGCGTCTTGGGTGAAGGCATCGCCCGTGTGGAACCAGCCGTTGCGCCAGGCTTTCGCCGTGGCCTCGGGGTTCTTGTAATAGCCCGAGTTCATGCCCCAGGGCCGGTCGGTGCGCACCAGCATCTCGCCCACGGTGCCCAGCGGCACTTCGCAGTCATTGTCATCGACCAGACGCACCTCGACACCGGGGCGGGCCTTGCCGCAGGTGCCGCGCACGGCCGGGTTGGGGCCCGAGACGATGGGGCTGGACACTTCGGTCATGTTGAAGATCGTGTGCACATCGACGCCAAAGCGGCGCGCAAAACTTTCCGCGTTGGACGCCAGCGGCACCATCAGCACCAACCGCAGCGGGTTGTCGGCATCGTCGGGCGCGGGGGGCTGCTTTTCCAGAAAGGTCGCCATCACCCCCAGCAGGAAGGCGACGGTGACGCCCGTGTTGCGCACCGATTGCCAATAGGTCGCGGTATCGAAGCGGTCCACCAGCGCAAAGGAGGCGCCGCGCGCCAACATGCAGAACATCGGCCCCATGCCACCGATATGGAACATCGGGCTGTTGATCAGATAGCGGTCATCCGAGGTCACGAAGGGCCAGCTTTCGGGGCCAGCATTGGTGAACAGATGCAGATAGGAGGACAGCACCCCCTTGGACGGCCCCGTGGTGCCGGATGTGAAGATGATCGCCATGGAATCCCATGGCTCGATTGGGCGGGTCAGGGGGGCAAGCGTGCCTGCCGTCGGCAGCAGGGCCTCGTCATAGCGGATGGCGGGCAGGGTGGTCTGGCCCGCGTCACCGCCCAGCACGATCAGCTTGTCCAGCTTGTAGGTGTCGATCCCTTCCAGCCGGTCGGTCAGGCTGGCGTGGATCACGGCCAGGCGCGCATCCGAGACATTGATGACATGCGACAGAAGATTGCCGCGATAGGCCGTGTTGATCGGCACATAGACCGCGCCCAGATAGTTCAGCGCAAAGAAGATGCGGATCTGTTCGCGGCTGTTGGGGGCAAAGACCAGCACATGATCGCCCTGCGCCACGCCCTCATGTTGCAGGCCGATGGCGGTCTGGATGATCTTGTCGCGGAAATCGGCATAGGACCACGCCTCGCCATTATCGTCGAAGACGACAAAGGCGCGGTCGGGCTGTTCCACTGCCAGACGGTCGATCAGGTAGCGCGTCACGACACGGTCGCGGGCGGGCTGCGCCTCGCCGCCATGCCAGAGGACGGCTTCCAGCAGCGACCGCGCGCGACCGTCGTGCAGGAAATAGGTGTGGCCGTTGACCTGTTCGGT
>JAMWZG010000219.1 GCA_024304855.1 Paracoccaceae bacterium | reverse complement strand
GGGAGGTCGAGGCGCTCTATGACCTGTGTTTCGCACCGGGGCGCGAGGCGCTGTCCTCCTACCGGCTGCGCGACAATATCCCGCCGGTGCCCGGCCTGTCGCTGGTGGCGCGCGACAGTGACGGCATTCTGGCGGGGGCGATCCGCTATTGGCCGGTGCGCGTGGGCGATGTGCCCGCCCTGCTGCTGGGCCCCGTGGCCGTCCACCCCACCCGTCAGGGCGAGGGGCTGGGGGCGCTGCTGATCCAGCACAGTCTGGAACGGGCGCGCGATGCGGGATGGGAAAGGGTGATGCTGGTGGGCGATGCACCCTATTACAACCGCTTCGATTTCTGGAAACTCGACGGGGTTGAAATGCCGCCCCCCACCAACCCCGACCGCGTTCTGGGCTATGAGCTGGTGGATGGCGCCTGGCAGGGTGTGACGGGCCGCGTGGTGCGCTGGACCGACTGACCGCTGGACCGACTGACCGCAGCTGCGCCGCTTGAATGCGCGGCCCCGGCATCCAATCTATGATGCAGCAGCATATGGAGAGGCCGATGACCGCGAATCCCCTGATCACCGTCGATGTCGAGGCGGAACTCGACCGGCTGGCGCAGCGCTACAAGGCGGCGGGCGGTATGGGCATCCAGGTGCTGAACCTGATCGGCGGGCGCGCCGAATCCTTGCTCGACCGCCTGCCTGCCCCCGTGCGCGACCGTCTGGGCGAGGGGACCGAGGCTGCGCTGCACTGGGCGATGCGCGCCGCGCAAAGCTCGCGCGGGCTGGTGGGCGACCAACCCGGCTGGATGAACACGGCCGTGACCACGGCCATGGGGGCGGCGGGCGGCTTTGGTGGCCTGCCCTCTGCCATGGCCGAATTGCCGATCACCACAACGATTCTGCTGCGCGCGATTCAGGGCGTGGCTGCCGAACATGGCTTCGATCCGGCCGAGGCCAATGTGCAATTCGACTGCATCGAGGTCTTTGCCGCCGCCGGTCCCCTGGCGCGCGATGACGGGGCCGATCTGGCCTTCATTTCGACCCGCCTCACGGTGACGGGGCCGGTGCTGCATGGGCTGATCGCCCGCGTCGCTCCGCGCCTGGCAACAGTGATGGGGCAGAAACTGGCAGCCCAGACCGTGCCCGTGCTGGGGGCCGTGGCGGGGGCGGCCACGAATTACGCCTATACCAGCTATTATCAGGAAATCGCCCATGTCCATTTCGGCCTGCGCAAGCTGGCGATTGACGGGGATGTGCCGCAGACGGAACTGGCGCAACGCCTGCGCGCGCGCCTGTCCAAACGGGTGACGCAGGCCGACTGACCCGCAGCCTGGCCCGCTGCCTGATCCGCATCGGCGCTTGCCCTGCGCGCGGCTTTTCGGAACAGTAGACCCAGACAGCAGGAGGCGCGCAGATGGACATCACCGCAAACGGCACCCGCCCGACCGGACGGGGCGAGGCCGCCTATTTCACCGGCGACGTGATGATGGAGCCGGTCATCACAGCCCCCGATCCCGCCCGCCTGCGCGCCGTGCGCGTCACCTTTGCCCCCGGTGCGCGCACCGTATGGCATACGCATCCTCTGGGTCAGACCCTTCTGGTCATGTCCGGGCTGGGTCTGGCGCAAAGCTGGGGTGGGCCGCTGCGCGTAATCCGGCCCGGCGATACCGTCTGGTTCGCCCCCGGCGAAAAGCATTGGCACGGGGCCGCGCCCGCCCATGCCATGACCCATCTCGCCATGCAGGAGGCGCTGGACGGCTCTGCCGTCACCTGGCTCGAACAGGTGAGCGATGATGATTACACCCGCCCCGCTGCGGGGTGATCGGCCATGATGACGGTCGGTCTGATCGGGCAGGGTGCCATCGCGCAGCATGTGGCGCAGGGGCTGGACCGGCGGGTGGCACAGCTTGTGCTGGCCTTGGTCCGTCCGGGACGCGACGGGGCGGCGCAGGCGGCGCTGGGTCGGGTTCGGACCGCGACCACGGTGCCGGACGGTCTGCCCGATGTCATGCTGGATTGCGCCGGCCATCAGGGGCTGGCCCAGCACGGACCCGCGATCCTGCGGGCGGGCGTGCCTGTGATCACCGTGTCCCTTGGCGCTCTGGCCGATGCCGGGCTGGCGGCGGAACTGACCGCTGCCGCGACCGCTGGTGACACGCGGCTGATCCTGTGCAGCGGTGCCATCGGTGGGCTGGACACCCTGCGCGCCGCGCGTATGGGCCACCTGACCCGCGTGACCTATGAGGGGCGCAAACCTCCCGCAGGCTGGCGCGGATCAAGGGCCGAGGAGGTGCTGGACCTCTCGGCCCCTCTGCGGCACGAGGTTGTGCATTTCGACGGTGACGCCCGCCAAGCGGCGCTGCTCTATCCCAAGAACGCCAATGTCGCGGCGGCCGTCGCACTGGCTGGTCTGGGGTTCGAGAGGACGCAGGTCCGGCTGATCGCCGATCCCGATGCGGCGGGCAATACGCATCAGATCACGGCATCAGGGGATTTCGGCGAGATGCGCTTGGCCATCGCCGGCCAGACCCTGCCCGGCAACCCCCGCAGCTCGGCGCTGGCGGCAATGAGCATTCTGGCGGCCTTGGCCGATCTGCGCGCGCCTGTCCGGTTCTGATCCGCGCTCAGCCCTTGGTCTTGTCCGCCTTCTTGGCCTCGGACGCCGCTTTCATCCGGGCGACCAGTTCGGCCTTGGGCCCGGTCTTGCCATAGGGGTTCTTGTCGGTCCCCTTTTCGTTATGTTCCTTGTGGCGCGGCATGTTCTTGGCCGATTTGTTAGCGCCCTGTTTTCCGTAATCCATCGCCTTGCCCTCGACTGTCTGGGGTATTGCCTGCTCATGCACCACGGCGCGCTTTTGCACAAGGTGGATGCGGTCACGGTTGGGGGCTGGTCAATCTGCCGCAATTGGCCAAGACTGCCCTCAAAAGCAGGAGGGGACCGCGATGGATGAGGCTTGGGTCAGCGATGACGACCGGCGCATGAGCCGCGCCGCACTCGAGGCGCGGGCGGCCAAGGGGGCCGGGGCGCTGCGGACGCTGGGCCTTCTCGAGGATACGCCCGTCGCCGTGATCATGCGCAATGACCTCACCCAGCTCGAGGTGATGCGCGCCGCCGCCCATGCCGGTGTGGTGCTGGTCGCGCTGAACTGGCACGGTGCCGCCGAGGAGGTGGGCGCGATCTGTGACGACAGCGGTGCCCGGACGGTGATCATCCACCGCGATCTGATCCCCGCCCTGCGCCCTGTGCTGGACGGGCGGCAGATCATCGCGGTGACGCCGGGGGCCTCGCTCTGCGCGGCCTACGGGATTGCGGCGGATGCGGCGCAAACGATGCTCGATGCTCCCGAATGGGCCGATCTGGTCGATGCCGCAGCAGCGCTGCCCGACAAGGCCATGACCCGGCCCCTGATGCGCTATACCTCCGGCTCGACCGGGCGGCCCAAGGGCGTTCGCCGCGCCAGCAGCGGGCCGCGCCGCGACTTCGAGCTGGTCTTGCAGCAGGTCGGGGCCGAGATGATGCGCCTGACCCCCGGCGCGCGTTTCTTCACTGCCGCGCCGATCTATCACTCCGCGCCCTCCACCCTCAGCAGCGCGGCCCTGGCGACGGCGGGTGTGTCGGTGCATCTGGCCGCCAAGTTCGACCCCGAGGCTTTTCTGGCCACTATCGCGGAACACAAGATCACCCATGTCTATATGGTTCCCACGATGATGAGCCGCCTGCTCAAGCTGCCCGAGGCTGTGAAGGCGCGCCATGACCTGTCCTCGGTCCGGTTCGTCGTCTCGACCGGCTCGCCCTGGCCGCATGACCTCAAGGTCGCCATGATCGACTGGTGGGGGCCGGTCTTCTGGGAAAGCTATGGCGCGACCGAGATCGGCTTCATGACCATGGTCTCCTCGGAGGAGGCACTGGCCCGGCCCGGCACGGCGGGGCGGATGCAGATGGGCGGGACGGTGATGATCCTCGATCCCGACGGCCAGTCGCTGCCGCCGGGGCAGGTGGGAGAGATCCACGCCCGCATGGATGTCTTCGGCGGCTTCGACTATTCCAACGACCCCGAGGCGCGGGCGCGGGCGGAGAGGCATGGGCATTTCTCGGTTGGCGATCTGGGCTGGCTGGACGCGGAGGGGTTCCTGTTCATCACGGACCGCAAGAAGGACATGATCATCTCGGGCGGGGCCAATATCTTTCCCGCCGAGATCGAGGCCGTGCTGATCCGCGCGCCCTTCATCCGGGATGTGGCGGTCTTTGGCGCGCCTGACCCCGAGTTCGGGGAGAAGGTCGTGGCGGCCATCGAGCCGATGCCGGGCTGGGTGCCGGATGCGGCCGAGGTGATGGCCTTTCTGGAGGGCAAGCTGGCCCGGTTCAAGCAGCCGCGCCTGATTGATTTCCATGCCGCCCTGCCACGCGAGGATAGCGGCAAGATCTTCAAGCCGCGCCTGCGCGCACCCTATTGGGAGGGGGCGGGCCGCAGCATCTGAGGGGGCTGTCCCACGGTGGGACATTTCCCCGGCCCTTGGATTTCAATGGCTTGTCCGCGCCTGTTTACCACATTTTAACACATTCGTCCCCTCGGGCGGCGCAAGGCGGGGCCTGTTTGCAGGCTTGGACGCCTGTGGAAGCGGCTGTCGATGCCTTCCCTCTGCGCGCGTTTTTGTCGTGAGCCTGACCGCAGGAGGGAGCGTTTGGCGGCCGTCAGAACCAGCGGGGGCGCCGAGGTCTGCCGGGTGCCCGGCTGGAGCGTGGCCACGGGGGGGGCTGGCGGGATGAGGGAGCACGCGTGGTGGCCTTGGGGCTGTCGGGATGAGGGCGGTGGTCGTTTGGAAGGGGCTGCGCGCGCGGCGGTTGCGGGAGGGTCAGTCGTGCAGGTGGTCTGCGGTTCTTGGTGATGACTGTGAAGGCGGGCAGGGTGGGCGAGGGGGCATCAGAGGGTGACGGGAGAGGTGCCCTCGCTCGGCTTGTCCTTCCCGGCGATGGGGGATGATGGAGAGGGCAGAGGGCATTGCGGAACTGTGATGGAGGGAGAGGCGGGGGAGGGTCCATCAGTCACAGGGGAGCAGGTCGAGGCTTGGGGGTGTCCATCGTTTCCGACGCGGAAAGAGGCCGTGGGGTGAATGCCGTTGGAGGGCTGTGTCGGGG
>JAMWZG010000218.1:3990-5126 GCA_024304855.1 Paracoccaceae bacterium | reverse complement strand
AAATCCCCGCCGGCCTGACCCCCGCCATGTCCCTGGGCGACGCCATGACCGAGGTGCGCAACCTCTCGCAGGACATCCTCGCCCCCGAGAACATCATCGTCCCGCTGGCCGAGGCGGCGGCCCTCGATCAAACCTCCTCCGGGCTGATCGTCACCTTCGGCTTCGCCATTCTGGTCGTGCTGCTGGTGCTGGCCGCACAATTCGAAAGTTTCATCTCTGCCGTGGTCGTCATGGCCACCGTGCCGCTGGGCCTGGCCTGCGCGATCTTCGCCATGCTCTTCAGCGGGATGAGCCTGAACGTCTACAGCCAGATCGGTCTGGTGATGCTCATAGGGATCATGGCCAAGAACGGGATTCTGATCGTCGAATTCGCCAATCAACTCCGCGACAAGGGCGCGGATGTGAAATCCGCCATCTTCGACGCCTCGACCATCCGCCTGCGCCCCGTCATGATGACCATGACCTCCACCGTGCTGGGCGGTGTGCCGCTGATCCTGTCCTCCGGCGCCGGAGCCGAAGCGCGCGAGGCGCTGGGTTGGGTGATCGTCGGGGGTCTGGGGCTGGCCACGCTCTCCACGCTCTACCTCACCCCCGTCGCCTATCTGCTGCTGGCCCGTTTCAGCAAACCGCAGGTCGAAGAGGAACGCCGCCTCGCCCGCGAAATGGAAGAGGCACAGCGGGTCTGACCCCGCGCTGGGTGCGTGCAACCACGCCATGTGTTGATGCGCCGTTTTTTGAAGCGGCGGAGTGAACCGTAGGGTGCGTGCTTGCACGCACCATTTATTTGCGTGGGGGAAATGGTGCGTGCAAGCACGCACCCTACGCCAGCGATCCCAATGCCGCTTGTCCCGCCTCGCCGACCAACACGCCACGCGACCAATATGCGCCTCTCGATCTCCCCCCGTCTGGTCAAACGAACCCTATGGTGCGTGCCTTCACACGCCATGTGTTGATGCACCGTAGGGTGCGTGCTTGCACGCACCATTTACTTGCGGGAGGACGATGGAGCGTGCAAGCACGCACCCTACGCCAGCGATTCCAATGCCGCTTTGTCCCGCCTCGCCAACTAACACGCCACACGACCAATATGCGCCTCTCGATCTCGCCCCGTCTGGTCAAGCGAACCCTACGGTGCG
>JAMWZG010000218.1:0-3890 GCA_024304855.1 Paracoccaceae bacterium | reverse complement strand
CATGTGTTGATGCGCCGTAGGGTGCGTGCTTGCACGCACCATTTATTTGCGGGAGGACGATGGAGCGTGCAAGCACGCACCCTACGCCAGCGATTCCAATGCCGCTTTGTCCCGCTTCGCCGATCAACACGCCACGCAACCAATATGCGCCTCTCGATCTCGCCCCGTCTGGTCAAGCGAACCCTACGGTGCGTGCCGTCACACGCCATGTGTTGATGCGCCGTAGGGTGCGTGCTTGCACGCACCATTTATTTGCGGGAGAACGATGGTGCGTGCTTGCACGCACCCTACGCCAGCGATTCCAATGCCGCTTCGCCCGCATCGCCGATCAATAACATTGACATAACCAGTTTTGTGGTTATGAATTACCCCATGACAACCGCAACCCCCATCGCCCGTGCCCTGGCCGCCCTTGGCCATGATGTGCGCCTCTCGATCTACCGCCTTCTGGTCAAGGCGGGGCAGGGGGGCCTCAGCATCGGCGAGGTGATCGACCATCTCGACATCGCCCCCTCCACGCTGGCGCATCACCTCTCCACCCTTGTCGATGCCGGGCTGGTGACGCAGGAAAAACAGGGCCGCACCGTGATCAACCGGGTCGATTACGATGTGATGCACCGCACCGTGGACTTCCTGACCGCCGAATGTTGCAGCGGCGTGACCCTGACCAGAACATGCAAGGTCGCCTGATGTTTTGTGGCCAGATATAACTAAAAAATTAGGGATTTGGACATGACCGACACAAGCCTCGCCCCGCGCCACCCCACTGCTATTGTCCGTATGATCTGGGCCAGGCACCGGGTCTGGCTTGCCGCGGCCTTGATCCTCTTGGTGCTGGCCGTCACCGATGCCGCGCAGGCGCAGGTCTCGGCCGCGTTCGCCGCCGTCGCCCTGCTGAAAACCGCGCCCTTCCTGCTTTTGTCCATCGGCATTGCCGCATGGGCGGGTGCCACCGGGGCCGACAACCTGATCGCGCGGGCCTTCACAGGCGCGCCTGCGCTGATGATCGTCATGGCGGCACTGGCCGGGGCGGTGTCACCTTTCTGCTCCTGCGGCGTGATCCCCTTGATCGCGGCCCTTCTGGCCATGGGCGTGCCCCTGTCGGCGGTTATGGCCTTCTGGCTCGCCTCGCCGGTCATGGACCCGTCGATGTTCGTGCTGACCTCTGGCGTCCTCGGGGTCGAATTCGCCTTGGCCAAGACTGCGGCCGCCATCGGTCTGGGCCTGATGGGCGGCGCGGTGGTGCATGGGATTACTCTGGCGGGCGGCCTCGCCACGCCCTTGCGGGCGGGCATCGGCAACGGCGGCTGCGGCGGGGCAAAGATGCGCGCCCCGCAACCCGTCGTCTGGCGCTTCTGGGATGATCCGACGCGGCGTGCCAAATTCGGGCGTGAGGCGCTGCATGTGACCCTGTTCCTCACGAAATGGCTGCTGCTGGCCTTCCTGCTGGAAAGCCTGATGCTGGCCTTTGTGCCCGCCGAAACCGTCACCTCCGTGCTGGGCGGCACCGGCATCGCCCCCATCGCCATCGGTACGCTCGTGGGCGTGCCCGCCTATCTCAACGGCTATGCCGCGCTCCCTCTGGTCGGCGGCCTCGTCGCGCAAGGCATGGCCCCCGGCGCGGGCCTTGCCTTCCTCGTGGCGGGCGGCGTCACATCCCTGCCCGCCGCCATCGCCGTCTGGGCGCTGGTGCGCCCGCCCGTCTTCGCGCTCTACCTCGCGCTGTCGCTCTCGGGCGCGTTCCTCTCAGGTGTGCTCTTCCACCTCTGGACGCTCGCCTGACGGCTCACGCCACCAGCGACCGCGCCTCCACCGTCGCGATCCCCAAAGCCTCGCCCACGGCGGCATAGGTCAGCTGCCCCGCATGGACGTTCAACCCCGCCAGCAGATGCGCATCCTCGGCACAGGCGCGCGTCCACCCCTTGTCGGCCAAAGCCAGCATGAAGGGCATCGTCGCATTCCCCAAAGCCAGCGTCGATGTCCGCGCCACGGCCCCCGGCATATTCGCCACGCAGTAATGCATGATCCCGTCCACCTCATAGATCGGGTCCTGATGCGTCGTCGCCTTCGATGTCTCGAAACACCCGCCCTGATCAATCGCCACATCCACCAGCACCGACCCCGGTTTCATCACCCCCAACTGCGCCCGCGTCACCAGCTTGGGTGCCGCCGCCCCGGGGATCAGCACCGCGCCCACCACCATATCCGCCTGCGGCAGCAATTCCGCCAGCAACCCGGCCGAGGAATAACCCGTCTTGAACTGCCCGCCGAACACATCATCCAGAGTGCGCAACCGCGGCAGCGACCGATCCAGCACCGTCACATCCGCACCCATCCCGGCCGCAATCCGCGCCGCGTGCGTCCCCACGACACCGCCCCCGATCACCAGCACGCGCGCAGGCCCCACACCCGGCACGCCCCCCATCAACACACCGCGCCCGCCATTGGCCTTCTGCAAGGTCCAGGCGCCCACCTGCGGCGCCAAACGCCCGGCTACCTCGGACATCGGCGCCAAAAGCGGCAGCCCCCCCGACCGATCCGTCACCGTCTCATAGGCAATCGCCGTGCAACCCGAGGCGAGCAGATCCTTCGTCTGCTCCGGGTCCGGCGCCAGATGCAGATAGGTGAAGAGCACCTGCCCCTCGCGCAGCATCCGGCGCTCGCCGGCCTGCGGCTCCTTGACCTTCACGATCATCTCGGTCTGCGCGAACACCTCTGCCGCCGTGCCGACGATCTGCGCCCCCGCCGCCTCATAATCCGCATCCGCAAAGCCCGCGCCCACCCCCGCGCCCGTCTCGACCATCACCTGATGACCATGCGCCACCGCCTCCATCGCGGCATTGGGCGTCAGCCCCACGCGAAACTCCTGCGGCTTGATCTCCTTCGGACATCCGATCTTCATTCTCTCTCTCCCGTGTTGATTGTTTTCCCCATCATGGCGCGAAAGCCGCGCAAATCCCTTGAATTCGGGGTCGCATTGCCCACCGATTTGCGGATATTCTTCGACTCAAACCCGCTTTCATCGAAGGAAACTGCGTTTCATGGCCTTGGACCCGACAGATCGACGTATTCTTGCCGTGCTGCAACGCCGGGGCCGCATCTCCAACGCCGACCTGTCCGAGGAGGTGAACCTCTCCGCCTCGGCCTGCCACCGCCGCGTCCAACGGCTCGAGGAGGAGGGGTTCATCAGCAGCTATGTCGCCCTGCTCGACCGCCGCAAGATGGGCCTGCCCACGCTCGTCTTCGTGGAAATCACCCTCTCGGGGCAAGCCGATGACCTGCTCGATGCCTTCGAGAAGGCCGTCTCCCGCATCCCCGATGTGCTCGAATGTCACCTGATGGCAGGCACCGCCGATTACATCCTCAAGATCGTGGCCGAGGATACCGAGGATTTCGCCCGCATCCACCGCCAACACCTCTCGCGCCTGCCGGGCGTCGCCCAGATGCAAAGCAGCTTTGCCCTGCGCACCGTGTTCAAAACCACCGCGATTCCCGTCTGACCGGGCGCGCAACACGTTGCCAAGGCCACGCCAATCCACCAGATTGCCAGCAAACAGGGGAACCGTATGAGCTGGGATTACATCATCGTCGGCGCCGGCAGCGCGGGCTGCGTTCTGGCCAAACGGCTCAGCGATGCCGGGCACCGCGTCCTTCTGCTCGAAGCGGGCGGCTCGGATGCCTATCACTGGGTGCATATCCCGATGGGATACCTCTACTGCATCGGCAACCCGCGCACCGACTGGATGTATCGCACCGCCGAGGAACCCGGCCTCAATGGCCGCGCGCTGATCTATCCGCGCGGCAAGGTGCTGGGGGGCTGCTCCTCGATCAACGGGATGCTCTATCTGCGCGGTCAGGCGGCGGATTACGACGGCTGGCGGCAGATGGGC
>JAMWZG010000217.1 GCA_024304855.1 Paracoccaceae bacterium | reverse complement strand
CGGTGGTAGCGATGGTCCGTCAGAGGAGAGCGGATGAGCACGGGACAGATGGATACATCGGCAATGACCATGGCCGGGCTGAACCTGATCCAGCAGGCCCTGTCGATCTATGACAGCGAATTGCGTCTGGTCGTGTGCAACCGCCCCTTCCGCGAGATGTTCGGCCTGCCGCCGGAGCTGACGACGCCGGGGGCGGCTTTCGAGGATACGATCCGCTTTCTGGCCAGTCGCGGTGAATACGGAGCCGTGGAGGATCTGGACGCGGCCGTGCGTGTCCGGGTGGAGCAGGCCCGCGCCTTTGCCCCGCATTACATGGAGCGGCTGCGCCCCGACGGGCGCAGCATCAGCGTGGAAGGATCGCCCTTGCCGCAGGGGGGCTGGGTGACGGTTTACACCGACATCACCCGGACCAAGCAGCAGGAGGCCTTGCTGCGCGCGCGGTCGGCCGAGTTGAGCGACAAGGTGCTGTCCTATGCCGAGGAGTTGAGCGCCACCAACCGCAAGCTGGAGGCGACCGTCACCGCGCTGGAGGAGGCCAAGCGGCAGTTGACCGAGACCGAGGCGCGCACCCGTCTGACGACGGAAATGATGCCCGCCCATATCTCTCATGTCGGGCCTGACAGGTGCTACACCTTCTCGAACCGCAAGCTGGGCGTGGTGATGCCGGGGCGGCCTGCGAATATCATTGGCCTGCCGATCCGCACCGCCCTGGGCGAAACAGCCTATGCCGCGATCCAGCCGCATCTGGATGCCGCTTTTCTGGGAAATGCGTCGGTCTTCGAATTCAATGACGAGGAGAGTTCGCGGCGCATCCGCGCGGCCTTTACCCCGGACCGCGCACCCGACGGGCAGATCAACGGGGTCTATATCCTGTCGATGGATGTCACCGAGGAAACGCAGGCCCGCAGCGCGTTGCAACAGACACGGCGGCGCGAGATGGCGGCGCAACTGACCAGCGGGATGGCGCATGATTTCTCCAACCTGCTGACGATCATTCTGGGCAGCCAGTCGCGGTTGCAACGGATGGCCTTGCCGGCCGATGCGCGGGATCTGGTGACTGCGACTCTGTCGGCGGCGCACCGGGGGGGCGCCTTGCTGAACCGAATCGCCGACATCACCGGCGCGCGGGAGTGGAACCCCTCGCCCGCGGATCTGCGCGCGGTTCTGTCCGATCTGGAAACACTGGCCGCCCCTGCCCTGCCACCGGGAATGACATTGACGATCTGCAATGACATGGCCCATGACGCGCTGATGCTGGACACGGGGATGTTGCAGGATTCCCTGCTGAACCTGATCCTGAATGCCCGCGATGCCTGCGGCGCGGCGGGCCAGATCACGCTGGAGGTGACATCGGTGCAGAATACCTGGGTGGAGTTCACGGTCACAGATACCGGGCCCGGCTTTTCCGAGGCGGCGCTGGATCATGCGCTGGAGCCGTTCTTCACCACCAAAGGCGGCGAGGGCACGGGTCTGGGGCTGGCGATGGTCTATGACATGGTCAAGCTGGCGGGTGGGCGCGTCTGGATCGGCAATACCGAACAGGGCGGGCAGGTCAGGCTGCGCCTGCCGCTGCGGCCCACACCTTTGCCGCTGGCGCCCGGCCTTGTGCTGCTGGTCGAGGACAGCCCCGACCTGCGCGCCGGTGTGCGCGCGATGCTGCGCGATCAGGGGCACGCGGTGATCGAGGCAGCGAGCGTCGAGGAGGCGCTGGCCCTGCTGGCCCAACTGCCGGATATTTCGCTGATCCTGTCGGACATCACGCTGGAGGGGGATGCGACCGGGATCGACCTGCTGGATCGGCTGCCTGCGGGGCATCCGCCCTGTCTGCTGATGACATCCTTGCCGGGGGATCATCCCTGCCATGTCGCGGCCATGGCGCGGGTGCCCGTGCTGACCAAACCGTTCACCGCCACGGGCCTGCACGCCTTTTTGCAAAGCGGCGGGATGCCGCAATGACCGCGCCGCTGGTCACGATCCTTGATGATGAGCCGGCCATCCGCAACATGCTGGCCCATGCCCTGACCGAGGCGGGATTTCGTACCATGAGCTTTGGCCGCGCGACAGAGTTCGAGGCGGCGCTGAAGACGGCGGCGCCCGACATCTGTCTGGTCGATCTGTCGCTGCCGGACCGGGACGGGCTGACGCTGGTGCATCGGCTGGCGCTGGAACAGGGGGCGGTGGTGATCATCATCTCTGGCCGGGCGCAGGTGCAGGACCGCGTGACGGGGCTGGAACTGGGGGCGGATGACTACATCATCAAGCCTTTCGATCCGGCCGAGGTGGTGGCGCGCATCCGCGCCCGTCTGCGGCGCGGACAGGTGGCGACGCAGACCGGGCAGGTGGCGCGTTTCAACGGCTGGACCGCACATTTCGACAGCTACACGCTGGAGGATGACAGCGGGGCCGAAACACCGTTTTCCCATGCCGAGGGCGAGGTGCTGCGCCTGTTTCTGGAACGGCCCAAGCGCCTGATCTCTCGTGCGATGATGCAGGAGATATTGGGTGGCGCGGCGGGCGACAGTTTCGACCGGGCGATGGATGTGCGCATCTCGCGGCTGCGCACCAAGCTGCGCGAAGACCCCAAGAACCCGCGCCTGATCAAGACGATCTATGGCGCGGGCTATATCTTTGTCGGCGACGTGGACTGGACCGGCTAGGCCGGGCCGGGGTTCCACCCCATACGTCGAACTTCGTTCGACGATCCCCGGGATATTTCAGGCAAGAAGAAGGCTCAATGCGCCCCTGCCAGATCGGGCAGGGCAGCGGCCATGACCTGAAGCCCGGTGATGAGGTCGGCCTCGGCGGTGTCTTCGGTGAAGGCGTGGCTGATCCCGTTGATGGAGGGCACGAACATCATCGCGGCAGGCATCCGGGCGGCCACGTTGGTGGCATCATGCAGCGCGCCGGATTGCATCTGGCGCCAGCGACCGGGGACATGCGCTTCGGCCGCCTTGCCCAGGGCGCTACGGAAACCCGCATCCATGGCCACGGGTTCCAGCCCCAGCATATCCGAGACCGAGAGCGTCATGCCATGGGTGGCGGCGATCTCCGCCACGGTGGCGCGGATCACATCCTCCATCCGTTTGAGGCGCGATGTGTCGCCGTCGCGCCATTGCATCGAGAATTCCACCCGCCCCGGCACGATGGAATGGGCGCCGGGATGCAGGCTGACATGGCCGATGGTCCAGACGGATTGCGGCGTCACGATATTGCGCAGGCGGTCATTCAGCGCGGTGTTGAAGGTCGAGAGCGCCTGAAACGCGTCACGGCGGCGGTGCATGGGGGTGGTGCCGGCGTGGTTCTGCTCACCCTCCATCGTGATGGTCATGTCGCGGATGCCGACGATGTCGGTGACGATGCCGATAGCCTCGCCTGCCTCATGGAGCCACGGCCCCTGTTCGATATGGCATTCGACAAAGCCTGTAAAGCGTTCGGGATCAATGGCTTCCCCCACCAGATGGGACATGGCGGCACGGGCCTGCGCAAAGGTGATGCCGGCGCTGTCGGTCAGTGCATCGGCGCGGTCCAGCGGCAGGTGGCCTGCCCAGATCGCGCTGCCGGTGGTGACACCGAAACGGCCTTCCTCGTCCTGGAAATTGGCGACAGAGACGGCGGGGCCACCGGCTTCGCGCGCGGCGCGGGCGATTTCAAGGGCCATGACCACGCCCAAGGCCCCATCCAGCCAGCCGCCTTCGGGTTGGCTGTCGCTATGCGAGCCCATCAGGAGAGAGCGACCGGGCGCAAGACCAAAGAGGTTGCCCACCGCATCGAAGCGCGGCTCCAGCCCCGCGTCGCGCATCCGCCCGGCCAGCCATTCCCGCGCGGCGATGTCGGCGGCGGAATAGGCAGGGCGGACCACGCCTTTACCCACACCCGCGGCCCCGAACTGCCGCAGATCGTGCAGATCCTTCAGAAACCTTTCGCTGTTCACCTGCATCCCGCATCCTTTCCCGTCTGCTTGCCGTTACACAATCTTCATCCGCCGGGGATGTCCAGAGCGCGGCTTGGCGGTTGCGCTGCCCCCGGCTCTGGCCTAGGTCTGCGGCGCAGTCAGATGGAGAGGCGGATGTCGCAGATCACCCTTGTCCGGCATGGACAGGCGCAGACACGGGCGCGCGATGAGCATGGATACGACAGCCTGAGCCCCTTGGGCCATCAGCAGGCGGCCTGGCTGGGCGAGCATCTGGCCGACACGCGCGAGCCCATCACCCGCGTCTATTGCGGCACGCTGATCCGCCATGTCGAGACAGCGACAGCCATGCAGGCCGGGCGCTATGCCGAGGTGGTGCAGGATGCGCGGCTGAACGAGATGCAGTTCTTCACGCTGGCGCATCTGTTCAGCGACCAGCATGGCGTGGCCCTGCCGCAATCGCGCGAGGGGTTCGTGGCCTATATGCCGCAACTTCTGGCGGCCTGGGAGGCGGGACGGATCGACGGACCGCCCGAGAGTTTTGCCGATTTCCAGCAACGTGTCAGCGCGGCCATGGAGGAGATTGCAGCGGGGCGAGGGCCTGCGCTGGTCGTGACATCGGGCGGGCTGATCGGGATGGTGCTGCGGCAGACCATGGGGCTTGGCACGGCGGCCTTTGCACGGGCCTGCATCGCGATCATGAACACTTCGGTTCACCGGCTGCACCGGCTGGGCGATGACATGGCACTGACGCAGTTCAACGCGGTGCCGCATCTGGACCGGCCGGACCGGCAATACGCGCAAACGCATCTTTAAGCCGCGCCGGGCCTTGGCTATGGTGCGGGGCAATTCATCTGCTGAAAGACCATATCATGACACATCTGTGGGTCCGCGCCGAACAGCGCGCCAATGAAGAACGGGTCGGCCTGACACCTGAGGGCTGCGCCGCGCTGATCAAGGCGGGTGTGCGGGTCACGGTCGAGGACAGCGACGTGCGCGCGCTTCCCATCGCGGGCTATCGGCGCGCCGGAGCAGAGATCGCGGCCCAGAACAGTTGGCCGCAGGCGCCCGCCGATGCGATCATCTTCGGGCTGAAGGAATTGCCCGAGGATGGCACGCCCCTGCCCCATCGTCACATCATGTTCGGCCATGCCTACAAGGGCCAGCCCGCCGGGCAGGACCTGCTGCGCCGCTTCGCGTCGGGCGGTGGCGCGCTTTACGATCTCGAATACCTCGTGGATGGACAGGGCCGTCACGCTGCTGGCCTG
>JAMWZG010000216.1 GCA_024304855.1 Paracoccaceae bacterium | reverse complement strand
GCTCCTCGCGTCTGATGGATGCGGGCGGTCGTGTGTCGAAGTTCAAGAACAAATACGCCGGTCTGGGTTTCTGATCCTGACGGCAACGGTTACGGAAACGCCGCCCTGCGGGGCGGCGTTTTGCGTTTGGGGGATTACAGGCGGTAGCCCGGTGTCAGCAGCGGCACGATCCGGCGGGCCAGCGGTTTGAGATAGGCGCGCGCGCCCGGAAAGCGGCGGATGATGCGGCCATAGATCACGCGCAAACGGCGGTTCAGCCGCGCGCCGAGGGTTTCGGCGTTGCGGTCCAGTTGGGCCAGTTGATCCAGGACGTGATGCGAGGCCAGACGACCGGCGAAAAGCTGCATCTTGTATTCGAGCCGCGCATAGCTGCGCGCGGCCTGTTGCGGTGTCATGACCGAGAGCACGCGGTAGCCTGCGGCCTGCACGGCATAGCCGATGAGGCGTTCCTGTACATGGGCCAGCCCGCCGTCGATGTGATGCGGTTCGGGGTTATACTCCTCCCACCGCTAGGGCCAGTCGAACATGGCGCGCAGGGCGGGGATGCGGAACCAGAACATCGTGCCATAGGGGGCGACGGGGGTATCGGCATCCAGCGGCACATTGAACCCCATGCGCCGGCAGAGATCCTGCACCGCGTCGCGATTGGCATACCAGGCGTGGCCGAGGGTGCCGAAGCCGGTATGGATGACAGGCGGGATCACGAGGCCCAGATCAGGCTCGGCCGCGAATCTGTCGAGGATCTGGCGGATGGCGGCGGGGGAATGCACGAGATTGTCGAAGAGATGCGTCTTGAACCCTTCGGCGACCTGACGGCTGACCTGGGGCGTGCGTTTGGAATGCAGGCGCAGGGCGAGGTGATAATCGCCGGCCAGGGCGATGTCGCGGAAGGTGATGAAGAGCGAGGACATGTCCCGGCCACGGTTCTGTTCGACCACGCGCACGGTGCGGTCGGCCTGCGGCCAGCCTTGGGCGTCGAGGAAGGTTTCGATCGTCGCCTTGTCCTGCGCGGTGGCGGTGGACAGGAAGAGATGGGCGGGCATCGGGAATTTGGCGATCTGTTCCCAGAAGTCGGGCATCATGTCGGCATAGTAGGCGTGGATGAAGACGGCGACGCGCCCGAAGGGCCAGTGGCTTTGGTCGGAGGGGTAATGCGTGCTCAACACCTCATACTGGTCGGCGATGGTGGTGAAATGGCGCAGGGGCACGCGGGCGGCGGCGAAGGCGATGACGGCGTTGTAGAGGGCGGGATGCAGCGGGCGCAGGGCATCCAGCGCGGCGCGCAGGTCGATGCCGTTGAGATCATGGATCAGCGGGTCGAGCATGAGCACCGAGACGGGCAGGCAGGGTGCGCCTTCGGAGACGAGGCGATGCACCTCGAAGTGGCGGGGATCGGCGGTTAGCATCGCCTGCTCGGGCGTGGCCCAGGCGATGCGGCGGCCGGTATCGCGCAGGAAGCGGGCAAGCGGGACAAGGCCACGCTCGGTCTGGTCCCAGTAATCGGTGAAGACCGGCAGGTTCGCGCAGAAATCCCGAAAGCGGGGATCGTTGAGCAGGCCGGGCGAGAGCAGGGCGAAATCGAGATAGGGCAGTTTGTCGGGCATGTCGGCGCGGCCCTGAAGGCGCGGATCGAGGGCGGCGTTGTGGCAATAGGCCGAGAGCAGATCGGCATCGCCGGGCAGATCGTGCCAGCCCTGCGGCCGGATGGGGCCGAAGACGTGATAGCCGGACAGGATCACATGGCCGGTGACGGGACCATCGCGAAAGAGCCAGAGCAGCCCGGCGCGATAGGCCGAGAGCACACCGGCATCGCGGTCATGGGCAATCACGGTGACGCGCGGGCCCGCGTCCCAGCGCGCCAGTGCCAGTTGCACCTGCGTCAGGCTGGCGGTGGTGGTCACGACGATCAGACGGGGGCAGATCGCCAGCAGTTCGGTCAGCGCAAGGCGGACATGGGCGGCGGTTTCGGCCTTGTGCTGAATGACATAGATGGCCGCTGCGGGGCGCGCGGGCATGGGTCCGGCTGCGGCTGCGGGCGGCATCAGCGGTGATACCCCAGTTGGAGCATCCAGGGTTCGTGGCGCTGCCAGAAGCTGTCGATCTGGGCGTCGTCGAGATAGTCGCGATGGGTGCCGACCTTGCGTTTCCAGAAGAATTTACCGTCGCCTGCGGTCAGACCTTCGGAGATGGCGCGAATCCGGGGCAGGTCATCGGGGGCGAGCGGCACGTCAAGGAAGCGGCAGATCGCGCGCAGCGTGCCGTCGAAATCGTCGATCAGATCCTCGTAGCGCAGGATATGGACGGGATGGCCCGCGTCACGCAGGGCGGTGTAGCTGTCGATACTGTCAAAGAGGCTGCCGAAAGGGTTGGCCGGGCGCGGATCGAAGGTGCCGTGGGTGGTGAAACGGTCAAACAGGCGGCTGAGTTCCGCGGGTGTCAGATCCTCCACCCGGTTGAAGGTGAAGCCGAACACCTTGTGCGAGAGGGCGGTGACATTGCCCGAGAGGTAGTTGAGGTAGGAGGTGAAGATGTCGAGCGGGTGGCGGTAGATATAAAGGATGCGGTCCGGTTGGATCAGCCTGTCCCCCTGCGCGATGGCGGGGGTCTTGTTGTGGGATTTGTAAAAGCACCATGTCCGGTCGAACTGCGGCCATGGGCGGTGGCCGATGGTTTGGCCCATATGGGTGTCGATGACATATTCTGCCATCATCTCCTGCTCGGTCGGGACGCGGAAGAGCGCGGCGATGATGGCGCGCAGCCATGTATTGCCGCTTTTGGGAAAGGAATAGAGGCCGACCAGACAATCGCAGCCGTCGATGCCGGGGGTGATGTCGGTCTGGGGATCGGGGCGGGCGATGTCGGTGGTCATGGGATGCTGCCTTGTGTCGTCGCGATGCGCTGCGGGGGCCATGGGCGGTGTCAGCCACTGGCCGCTGCGGGCGCGCGGAGCTGATCGCGCGACCATGCGGCGAGGCGGGCCAGACCGTCGGAGAGGGGCACTTGCGGTGCCCAGCCCAGCAGGGCGGCGGCGCGGCTGATGTCGGCGACAGCATGGCGGATGTCGCCGGGGCGGAAGGCGCCGGTCACGGCATAGCGGTCGGCCGGTGCCCCCATGCAGGTGAGCAGGGTTCTTGCCACGGCGAGGATCGTGGTCCCCTGCCCTGCGCCGATGTCCACCACCTCCTGCGGGGGGGTGGTCACTTCGGCCATCAGGACAAAGGCGCGCACCACATCATCGACCAGCACGAAATCGCGGGTGATCTGCCCATCCTCATAGATGTCGAGCACCCGCCCCTCGGCGATCTGGCGGCAGAAGATCGACAGGACGCCGGTATAGGGATTGTTGATCGACTGGCCGGGGCCATAGACATTTTGCAGGCGCAGGATGCCCACCTGCGTGGGCGTGCCCCAGAAGGCCTGCGTCAGCAGGTATTCCTGCATCAGCTTGGTCGAGGCATAGACCGAGGCGGGCGCGACCGGACAGGTCGCATCGGTGGGCACCGGGGTGAGGGCGGCGCCAAAGCGGTCGCGCGGCTGAAAGAGGCCGCGGGCGAGATCGTCCTGCCGCCGTTCCACCGCGATGGCGGGCCGGCCTGCGGCGTCACGGCAGCTTCCTTCGCCATAGACAGAGCGGGAACCGGCCAGAATGATGCGGGGCAGGTCCGGCACATGGCGGCGCACCGCTTCGATAAGGTGGGCTGTGCCCATCACGTTCACATCGGTATAGTGGGCCGGTTTGAAGAAGGACTGGCCCGTGCCGGTTTCGGCGGCCAGATGATAGATCACATCCGGGCGGGTGCGGGCGACGGCAGCCCCCAGTTCGCGCGGGTCGCGGATGTCGCCGGTGATGACGTCGATGCCGTGGCGGGACAGGCGCATCCGCGTCTGCGGGACGGCGTCATGCGCCTGCGGGTTGAAATTGTCGAAGACCGTGACATGGCAACGATCGCAGAGCGCCGCGGCCAGCCGGGCGCCGATGAAGCCCGCGCCGCCCGTGATCAATACAGATTGTCCTGCCAGCATACCCGTTTCCCATGCGTTGCACATGGCCCGGGTCGCGGTTGGCCGATTGGCTGCGGGGGGATGTCACCCGGCCCTGTCGCAGGGGCCGGGTGCTGACCCCGGAATCACGGGCAAGGGACACAGGCTCTGACAGCCATCCTCATGCGCGCGCCTTAAGATCCGGTTAGTCCAGAAGCCGTTTGAGGTATTTTCCATAGTCGTTCTTGGCGAATTTCTCGGCCATCGCCTGCATCGCGGCGCGGTCGATCCAGCCCTTCTCGAAGGCAATCTCTTCGGGGCAGCCGGTCTGCATCCCCTGGCGCTGTTCGAGGGTGCGGACGAAATTGCCCGCATCCAGCAGGCTGGCATGGGTGCCGGTATCAAGCCAGGCATAGCCGCGCCCCATGCGTTTGACGGCCAGCGAGCCTTCGGCCAGATACATGTCCAGAAGGGAGGTGATCTCAAGCTCGCCCCGGGGAGAGGGGGTGACGGCGCGGGCTTTCTGCGGTGCGGTGCCGTCGAGGAAGTAAAGCCCGGTCACGGCATAGTTCGAGGCGGGTTTGGCCGGTTTCTCGATGATCGAGACGACCTGGCCGTCTGGGGCGAAACTGACGACGCCATAGCGTTCGGGATCGCTGACCTGATAGCCGAAGACGGTGCCGCCCGTGGTCTGGGCATCAGCCTCGTTGAGCAGTTCGGGCAGGCCGTGGCCGAAGAAGATGTTGTCGCCCAGCACCATGGCGGAGGGGGCACCGGCGAGGAAATCCTCGGCCAGGAGATAGGCCTGCGCCAGACCGTCGGGAGAGGGCTGCTGGATATAGGTGAAGTCGAGGCCCCATTGGCTGCCGTCGCCCAGAAGGCGCTGGAACTGATTCTGATCCTCGGGGGTGGTGATGATCGCGATCTCGCGGATGCCGGCCAGCATCAGGACGCTGAGCGGATAGTAGATCATCGGCTTGTCATAGATCGGCAGAAGCTGCTTGGACAGCCCCATGGTGATGGGATAGAGGCGCGTGCCCGATCCGCCTGCGAGGATGATGCCCTTGCGTGTCGTCATGTCAAATCTCCTTCAGGTCACTCAATACATGGGTCAGGCTGGCGCGCCAATCTGGCCTTTCAATGGCGAAATCACGGGTCAGTGCGGCGCAATCCATGCGGGAGTTGGAGGGGCGGCGCGCGGGGGTGGGA
>JAMWZG010000215.1 GCA_024304855.1 Paracoccaceae bacterium | reverse complement strand
GATGTGTATAAGAGACAGGCTGGATGTGTTCGAACTGCCCTTCGCGCCGCTGTCGCGCACGATTTCCCTGACCGCGCGCAAGGGCGTGTTGCAGGACATGCCCGCGCAGGTGGCCCAGCGGCTCAAGCCCCTGTTGCGGGATATCATCGTGAACCCGGCTATTCAGGCGCATCCTTTCATGGCCGGGTATCTCAAGCTGCTTTAGCTTTGATGGTCGCAATGTCGAACCGGAAAAGTCTGTCAACTTTTCCTGAAATTGCTCGTCATGGCCGGGTATCCCAAGCTGCTTTCGCCGGTCAACTGGCGTAAGCCCGCAGATTGCCCATCACCTCCTGCGCCGCTGCAATCAGCGCATCGGCGATCACGTCAAGTTCCGGCAGTTGCAGCCGAGCGGGCAGGCGGGTGTCGCAGGCGCGCATCAGCATGGCGCGGGTCTGGGGCAGGGCAGGGATCTCGCCCAGGAATTGCCAGTTCCAGAAGGCCCGCGCGTTATCCGCGCTCATGCCGAAGACCTGCACCTTGACGCCGCGCCGGGCCGCCGCCTCGGCAAAGGCGCGCATGTCATCGTCGGACATGCCCACCATGTTGAACTGGATGGAATCCGGCGCGCGCTCCTCGGGGGGCAGTTTCTCGGGCACCACGATCCAGGGCGATGTGTTCAGCTTGGCCGCCACATGATCATGGTTGCGCCGCCCATCCGCCACGCGGCGCGCCATTTCCGCCAGTTGCGGGCGGATCAGCGCCGCGCTGAGGTTGTTGAGCCGTAGATTGTAGAGCGGCAGTTTGTTCTGCCAACGGGCAAAGGCGGCCTCAAGATCGGCCTGCGCGGCCGCATCCTGACTGCCGTGTTTCTTCCAGTTATGCTCGTAAGCGCCGGACATGATGATGGCGCGCGCCACCAGATCGGCATCGTCGGAAATCAGGATGCCGCCTTCGCCCGCGTTCAGGAGCTTGTAGCTCTGGAACGAAAAACAGCCCATCTTGCCGATGCTGCCGATGATGCGCCCGTGCCATGTGGTGCCCAATGAATGCGCCGCATCCTCGATCACCGGGATGCCTGCGGCGTCAGACAGCGCCATGATCGCGTCCATGTCCGAGGTGTGGCCGCGCATATGGCTGATCATCACGGCCTGCACGCCGGGCAGTTTCGCCGCGAAATCATCCATGTCGATGCGGTAATTCTCGCCCACCTCGCACAGAACCGGCTCGCAATCGGCATGGACGATCGAGGAGGGCACGGCTGCAAAGGTGAAGGCCGGGATCAGCACGCGCGCCCCGCGCGGCAGGTCCAGCGCCTTGAGAGACAGGAACAGCGCGGCGGAGCACGAGGAGACCGCCAGCGCATAGCGCACACCCATCATGGCCGCAAACTCCCGCTCCAGCAGCGCCACGGGCGAGGCTTCCGAGGATGTGTAGCGGAACAGATCACCCGTTTGCAGCAGGCGCTCGATCTCGGCCTTGGCCGCAGGCGGGATCGGTTCCGCGTCATAGGTATTGGGGGGAAGGATGGCAGGGGAATCGAGCGACATGCGTTTCGGCTTTCCTGAAGTCTCTTTTCAGGAAATCTAAACGATTATCGCTGTCACTCAAGCGCCAAATGCGCGCAGGGCGGGATCGCGCGCCTCAGAGGCCCAGCCGGTCGCGCAGACCATACCAGCTCATCGCCAGAACCAGCAGCGGGCTGCGCAGGGCCGCCCCGCCCGGAAAGGGCGTGGTGGGGATGCGCGCCATCGTATCGAACCCCTCGGCCTGCCCGGCAATGGCCCGCGCCATCAGGAAACCCGCATGAACCGCCGTGCCGACGCCATGGCCCGAATAGCCCGAGGCCGACAGGACATTGGGCGACACCCGCGCCAGATAGGGCAGGCGCTTCATGGTGATGGCCAGCGTGCCGCCCCAGGCGTAATCCAGCCGCACATCGGCCAGATGCGGAAAGATCGCGGTCATCGGCTTGCGCACCAGCCCCGCGATGTCGCGCGGAAAACGGTAGCCATAGGATTCGCCCCCCCCGAACAGTAGCCGCCTGTCGGCGCTCAGCCGGAAGTAATTGACCACGAATTTGCTGTCGGCCACCGCCACGTCGCGGGTCAGCACGCGCGCCGCCGCATCGCCCAGGGGTTCGGTCGCCACGATGAAATTGTTGATCGGCATGACCCGCGCCGCCACCTTGCGCTGCAATCCGCCCAAGTATCCGTTGCAGGCCAGGATCAGATGATCCGCCTCGACGCGGCCCTGCCCGGTCTGCACGGTGATCCTTGATCCTTCGGTGATGTGATGGACATGGCTGCCCTCATGGATGCGCACCCCCGCCGCGGCCGCCGCCCGGCCCAGCCCCAGCGCGAAATTCAGCGGATGCAGATGGCCCGCGCCCATGTCCAGCACCCCGCCCTTATAGGCGGGCGAGGGGCAGAGGGCATGGCAGGCCGCGGCATCCAGCGCCTCGACCTGCGCGTAACCATAATCGCGCTGCAACAGATCCGCGTAGCGGTGCAGATCATCCACCTCGGCCCGCGAAAACCCGGTCCAGGCGACGCCGGGTGTCAGATCGCAGTCAATGCCGTGCCGCGCGATCAAGCCCTTGACCAGATCCTTCGCCTCCTCGCCCAGATCCCACAGCATCCGCGCCTCGGGCTTGCCCAGCATCTTCTCAAGGCTCGCCTGATCCTGCCGCTGGCCCGACCCCAACTGCCCGCCATTGCGCCCCGATGCGCCAAAGCCCAGGCGATGCGCCTCCAGCAGCACCACGTCGAACCCTGCCTCCGCCAGATGCAGCGCCGCCGAGAGGCCGGTATAGCCGCCGCCCACCACGCAGACATCGGCGCGCGTGCTGCCCGTCAGCGGCGGATGGCGCGGCGCCTCATGGGCGGTGGCGGCATACCAGCTTGGGGGAAACTCGCCTTGGCGGTCATTGGAAAACAGCAGGTTCATGGCGTGCCTCCGACAGGGCCTTGCTCCGGCCCGCTTCTTCTTGCCTCAAATATCCCGGGGGGGCGTCGAACATGGGTTCGACGTGGGGGGCAGCGCCCCCCAGCAACCGTGCATCACACGTTCAAGAGCAGATGCTCGCGCTCCCATGGGCTGATGACTTGCAGGAATTCCTCGTATTCCGTGCGTTTCACGATGGAATAGACGCGCGCGAAATCGGGGCCCAGCACCTCGTGCAGATCCTTGGCCTCCTCGAACAGGTCCAGCGCGTCGCCCATGACGCGGGGGATGTCGCCCTCGCCCTCATAGGCGTCACCCTTGAACTGCTTCTCGGGCCAGATTTCCTGCATCATCCCCAGATAGCCGCAGGCCAGGCTTGCGGCGATGCCCAGATAGGGGTTGCAATCCATCCCCGCCAGACGGTTTTCCACGCGCCGCGAGGCCGGGCTGGAGAGCGGCACCCGGATACCTGTCGTGCGGTTGTCGCGGCCCCATTCCAGATTGATCGGGGCGGCATGGCCCACCACATAGCGGCGATAGCTGTTCACATAGGGCGCCAGCACCGCGATGGCATTGGGCAGGTGTTTCTGCATCCCGCCGATGAAATGAAAGAACGCATCCGTCTCGCCGCCCTGCGGGCCGGAAAACAGGTTCTGCCCCGTTTCCATATCCAGCACGGAATGGTGGATATGCATGGCGCTGCCGGGTTCATCCGCGATGGGCTTGGCCATGAAGGTGGCGAAACAATCATGCCGCAGCGCCGCCTCGCGGATCAGACGCTTGAAATAAAAGACCTCATCGGCCAGCTTGATCGGGTCGCCATGCAGCAGGTTGATCTCCAACTGCCCGGCGCCGCCTTCCTGGGTGATGCCGTCGATCTCGAAGCCCTGCGCCTCGGCGAAATCATAGATGTCGTCGATCACGGGGCCGAATTCATCCACGGCCGTCATCGAATAGGCCTGCCGCGCGGCGGCGGGGCGGCCGGAACGGCCCATCATCGGCTCGATCTTCTTGGCCGGGTCCAGATTGCGCGCGACAAGGTAGAATTCCATCTCGGGCGCGACCACCGGCTCCCAGCCCTGCTTGTGATAGAGGTCCACCACCCGCTTGAGGACATTGCGCGGCGCATAGGGGATCGGGTTGCCCTTGCGGTCATAGGCGTCATGGATCACTTGCAGCGTCCAGTCCCCGGTCCAGGGCGCGGCGGTGGCCGTGGTCATGTCGGGGCGCAGGATCATGTCGCGCTCGATGAACCCCTCGGCCCCGGCCGCCTCGCCCCAGTCGCCGGTGATGGTCTGGTAGAAGATGGAATCGGGCAGGTGAAAGTAATCCTGCCGCGCGAATTTGCTGGCGGGCACGGCCTTGCCCCGCGCGATGCCGGGCAGGTCCGAGATGATGCATTCCACCTCGTCCAGACGGCGGTTTTCAAGGAAAAGGCGCGCAGCCTCGGGCAGGCGGTCGGTCCAGTCGTTCATCTCATGCGGTCCTTTTGAGGAAGGCCGCCATGCGGTCAGCAAAGCGGGCGGAATCCAGCGGCATGTCCAGCTTGTCGCGCGCGGCGGCGATCTGGTCAGCGGGCACGACGCCGGGGGCGCGGTGGGTGATCAGCCCGTCAATCAGGGGCTTGCCGAATTCCGGGTGGGGTTGGATGGTCAGGATGGTATCGCCATAAGCCAGCGCGGCATTGGCGCAGAAATCGTTCGAGGCCAGCACCCGCGCCCCCTCGGGCAGCACTGTCACCTGATCCTGATGCCAGGCGTTCAGCGTCAGGCTTTCGCCGTCGAAATCATAGCGGGTCGGCCCCACGGCCCAGCCGCCCTTGAACTTCTCGACGCGCCCACCCAAGGCCTGCGCGATGATCTGATGGCCGAAACAGACGCCGATCAGCGGCTTGCCCGCATCGCGGATGGCGCGGATCAGCGCCTCAAGAGGCGCGATCCAGGGATGATCCTCATAGGCGCCGTGCTTGGACCCGGTGATCAGCCAGCCATCGGCCTCCTCCGGCCCTGCGGGAAATTCCCCGTCCACCACGTTGAAGGTCACGAAATCAAAGCCATGCCCGCCCAGAAGCTGCGCGAACATGTCGGAATAATCGCCAAGATCGCCCCGGACCTCGTCAGGGGAATGGCCGGTTTGCAGGATACCGATTTTCATGGATCACCAGTGTTTGGAATGGCGTGATGGTAGCCAAGCCCCCGTGTCACGGCAAGGGGGCCGGGACAAGAGCGAAGGCGAGGGCGGGGCATGAGGGGCAGGGATCGCCCGCCCTC
>JAMWZG010000214.1 GCA_024304855.1 Paracoccaceae bacterium | reverse complement strand
TCTACACTGCAGAGCAGATCGACATAGCGCGCCACGAAATTGCCCGGTCAAGCACTAAGTTCCAACATATCGTTCCTCGTCGTCGGGAAGGGGAGCATATTCAGATCATTTCGATCGCCAACTTCAAAGGGGGCGCCGGAAAAACGACAACGGCGATCCATCTTGCTCAAAAGCTCGCCCTTGACGGTTATCGAGTTCTAGCAATCGATCTCGACCCGCAAGCCTCAATGACCACCATGTTCGGTTTCCGGCCGGAAATCGACTTCCCTGAAGCCGGAACCGTGTACGATGCCCTGCGGTACGAGGACCCTATCCCCTTTAGGGACGTTGTGCGCAAAACGTATTTCCACAACCTTGATCTAGCCCCGGCCGGCTTGCTGCTCTCTGAGTTCGAGACCGAAACCGCACACGCCCTTCGAAACAATATCAGGCCGCCGTTCTATCAACGGCTTGCCCTTTGCATTAATGAAGTCGAGACAGACTACGACATTGTCGTCATCGACTGCCCACCTCAACTCGGGTTTACCACACTATCAGCTTTGGTAGCGTCGACATCCCTAGTCGTCACCGTCATTCCAAGCATGCTTGACGTCGCCTCGATGGCCCAATTCCTGCAGCTCACCTCCAGCCTCATGGCAACAATTGCTGATGTGGGCGCGTCGCCCGACTGGGACTTCATGAGGTTTCTGATCACTCGTTTCGAGCCCAATGACGGCCCCCAAACCCAGATGGCGGCATTCCTGAGGACCATGTTCACGGATGACGTTCTTACTCAGCCTTTCCTAAAATCCTCTGCAGTCTCTGACGCTGGGCTCACGCAACAGACACTATTTGAGATCGCCAGAACGGATTTTCATCGTCAGACGTATGATCGGGCTATAGAGTCGATCAACGGGGTTGTGGCGGAGATCGAGGGGCTCATCAAAGCAGCATGGGGGCGCAAGTAATGGCCCGCAAAGTCACATTCGACATTCCCGAGGATGAAGAAAAGCAGGAGAGCTCTTCGATTTCTCCGACTCGAACTCAGTCACGAGCCCCTGCCCTTTCGGGAATGGCCCGTTCTCTTCAGGATGCGGCACAATCTTCAATTCAAGAAATCAGTACCGACCTTATTGATGATTCCGAGTTCCAGGATCGTCTGGCCCTGGATGACGAAGATGACATCAGGGAACTGGCTGAAAGTATTGATAAGCAGGGACAGCTTATCCCGATACTTCTGAGCCCCGAAGGGGGGCGATATAGGATCATCTATGGGCGCAGGCGATTAGCTGCGCTTCGACTTATCGGCAAGCCTGCAAAGGCTCTCATCAGAGGCTTGGATGAGGACCAAGCGGTCCTTGCACAAGGCCAAGAGAACAGCTTCCGAAAAGACCTCAGCTGGATCGAGAAAGCCCTGTTTGCACGATCTCTCATAGAGTCCGGCAAGGATGAGGGGCTGGTCTGTGACGCCCTCAATATCGATCAGAAAGCAAGAAAAGCCGGTGACAAGCTGACGGGACTTGCTCGCATGAAACAAGTCACTTCCTGTATTCCGACTGAACTCATCCAAAAAATCGGGGCGGCCCCCGGGGTTGGACGGGATCGTTGGTATGCTGCAGCGAAGTCTTATGAGAGCCTTGGCTTTTCTGGAGATGAAGGGTTTCCGGCCGGAAACCGCGAATTCCATGATGCACTCATGGAATCCAGAGGTTCCGGCAAGACCTCCGATGAACGCTTTACGGTCTTCGAAGGGCTCCTGAAACAGCACAAGCCCCCTGCCCCATCGGCAATCCAGACAGAACTCGGGATGGTGAAGGTCACCAAGAGAAACGTGATCATCACCGTCAAGAACGGAGATGACGGGTTACATAAGTGGATCTCTCAGAATCCAGAGGCCGCTCTTCTCGCGTTGGCGAACGCGAAGGCCGCTGGTCCGGGGCGGATCATTAACCCAGAGAAAATGGAACCTATAGGTAACCCAGTCTCCGGCAGGGATCAGGTTCTTGATGGTCCTGACATAGACGATAACGACAACTGAGCAGAAAGGAGGACAGGCCAGAAAAGGAAAGACCCCCCGAAAGCAGTGCTTCCGAAGGGCCTCGATTAGCTTAGACACCTGATTGATACCCCGAAGCCGAATCGTTTTCAACACCGTTCGCGGTGAACGGGGAAACTTTTTCAGCCGACAACATCATGAGACAGGTATTTTCTCACACACCCGCCTTGGCGGAACGATCTCCTGTACCCTATACGAACCCGTACAGGGTCATCGAGCCGATCCGAACGCTTCGCAAAGAACTCGGTTTGACACCAAATGATCTTGTGACACTGCAGGCCTTGATCAGCTTCATGCCGAAGAAGTCCGGACAATCAGCTTCAATGACTACCGTCTTCCCCTCAAACGCATCGTTGTCTGAGAGAACGAACGGTCTGAACGAAAGAACGATCCGAAGGTGTATCGGACGCCTCGTGGACGCCAATTTGATCCAACGCAGGGACAGCGCAACCCGCAAACGGTTCCCTCTTCGCTACGGTGGATTGATCAGAGATGCCTTTGGCTTCGATCTACAGCCAATGTTTGATCGGGAAAGTGAGCTCACAGAACACGCAAAACAGCTTGTCGGCGATCAAGAAGAGCTACGCTCACTAAGGGCGGAGGCGCTGGCCCTTCGTGTCGAAGCTTTGCGCCAAACAAACGATGAAGAGACTTTCTCATTTCTCCAAAACGTGCGCAACATCCTACGCCGTGCCACTCTCAAAGCCGACGAAATCATCGAACTTATCAAAAAGTTGGCAGAGTTGGCCGGAACGAACATTAGAGAGTTTCCGGCCGGAAACTGTGAAGCTCAGGAAACGATGCCCGACCAATTGTCCGGCGACGACGGACAAAATGTCCGGCACGTAGAACCCGCAAGATTGAATATAAAAAAAGATACTACAGGTGCTCACAGCAGCCCTGGTTTTAAAGAATCCCGAGATCCAACAACTATGGCTTGGACGGACCTGAAAAACGTATCAGACTTCTTCCCAAATGAACCAAGAGATCATCAATCCGTTGTCAACCTGTTGGCCGATGTCGGGAAATTGCTGAGAATAGAACAAGGCAGGATCATGAGACACCTTAGAGAAGGAGGTGCAGGGAAGCTCCTTATTGCACTCGACGAATTAATTTTGAGAGCCAGCACAGGACAGGTGAGGAACCACAACGCCTACCTCGACGCGATGATGATGCAGGGAAACTGATGCTCTTGCCGTCTACACTCAATCGGCATGTGAGTCTGCATAGCCATCGTCGATAAAGCGGCAATTGCGGCACAGGTTAAACCATACGACCATCAAGAAGAAGAGTGTTGGTTTGAAAGTGAACCCCGATCACGCGCGGCAGCTGCAGCTGTGAGATGTGTTCAATTCATCGTGGAACAAGAAGCCATTCCAGATTTGTTGGATGCTCACCGAGGCCTCGGTCCGGATGACCAAACGGCACGCCGTGATTGTGCGTGTTAACGCCTATAAGCCTGCGGGTGGCACAACGCTGCTCGATTGACTGGTGACGGATGAAGAAGAAGCGGTTCATACCAAACGGCTCTCCGAGTATCAGGCGCTGGAAGAAGAACACGCGGGACAGGATGAGACCACCGCCGAGATTGATAAGCGGCTTCGCGTGTCGGAAGCGGAGATGGAAAAGATCGAGGCTCTGCTGTTAGTCTTCAATCCGACGGACATCAGGCGGAGCAGGGGCGTTCGTCACGCTAGATCGCTACGGCGCGCTGGCAGGCTATCCCGGCTACGACCATCTGACCTCGGACGAGTCCATCGAGAACGGCATCACCTCAAATGTGTACATCTACGCTGAGACCGTGCAGCGGTTCGGATGACACTTGGGAGGGCTCGATCCATCTCTTGCAGAATATCCGGAATGTATGTATATTCTGCGCGAATGGAGACCCTGATCATGCAAGAGCTTCCCGAGTTCAAGGCGGCCGACCTGACGCGGCACACAAGTGACCTGTTTGACGCGGCCATTCGGTCGCCGATTGCGATCACCAAACATCGCAAGCCGAAATTCGTGCTGATGAGCATGGATCAGTATCAGCAGCTCGCGCGGGGGGCCACGCAACAGGCTCATATGGTTGACGAGATGCCCGAGGACCTCAAGGCGCTGATGATAGAAGGGCTCGAGCGGGACTTGACGCGAGCGAATGACTAAGCCTGCCGCTGGAGAGGTTTTCCGCTATCCGTTCCTGTGGAAACGCGAACAGATGGGCGGCGAGACCGAGGGCCGCAAGACGCGGCCTGTCTGTATCGCCGTCACTGTCGCCAAATCCGATAACGAGACTGTGGTGTTCATCCTGCCGATCACGACGCAGCCGCCCTTGCCCTCGCGCAAGTTTATCGAGGTGCCACAGATCGAGTCGCAGCGCGTGGGGCTGGAAACCCATGTCCGCAAGTGGGTCATGCTGGACGAGATCAACACCGATATTCTGGAGCGGTCCTATGTTTGGGAGGACCGCACGCCCATCGGCACGTTCAGTTCCGTCTTCACATCCAAAATCCAGTCCAGCCTGATCGCGCTTGCCAGGTCGGGCGGGGCATCCGTTGTCGATCGGCTGTAGTAATCTCGATCACCGCAGGGTCTGCCCAGCTTCACTTGTTCCCGTCGATCCACTTCGACATCAGCCCCTTGTCGCGGAAACACTCATCCGGCACGGCGCGGCGCTTGATCCGGGACAGGCGCTCGGCGAAGGCGACCTGCTTTGATGTCGGGCGGCTATCCTGCGCGCCCGGGTTCATCTTGGCTTGTGCGTCGATCCAGGCGCTCAAGGAGCGCCGATCTTGCTGAACCTCCCACGGCAAAAGCGTCTGGTTGCGCAGGGCCAGCGCGCGCGCATAGGCGATCTGCTTTGGCGTCGCGGGCAGGGCGTAAGTGGTGCTTTCCATCGGGGGTCTCCCTTCTTAGCGTGGTTCTTAAAATAGAACATAACAGGAACAAAATCAAGTCACCTCCGGAAATCATGGGGTTTGAGAGGAAGAGGAGGGCCGGGGAGGGTCAGGCCTGAGGGTGTCGGAGAGAGGGTTGAACCGGCCTGACCCTGTTCTTCATTGGGATCTGATGCCGGAGAATGCTGGATCCTAGGTTCTCATGAGCTTCGCATTTAACATTCTCCGGCATCAGATCCCTAAAGAGTGAAAGTGTTCTTCGGGTTTTGTGACTGACGGATGAGGGCCTTTGGGGTCCCT
>JAMWZG010000213.1 GCA_024304855.1 Paracoccaceae bacterium | reverse complement strand
TCTGACCCGGTGGGAGCCGACATGGGCCGCCGACCATCTGTCGCGCAAGGCCTTTACCAATCGCGTCTACTGGGCGCAGCGCTCGATCACCAATGGCTCGGCCATGCCGCTGTTCCTGATCCGGCGCGAGGATAACACGCTGCTGGGGGCCATCACGCTGGACAATATCCGCCGTGGCCCGGCACAGGCCGGCACGCTGGGCTATTGGATCGGGGAAACCCATGCCCGCCACGGCTATATGCGCGAGGCGATCGAGGCGCTGGTGCATCACGCCTTCCACCGCCTTGACCTCAGCCGGATCGAGGCCGCCTGCCTGCCCGAAAACACGCCCTCGCGCGGGCTGCTGGAGAAATGCGGCTTCAAATACGAAGGCGTGGCGCAGAGTTACCTTCAGATCGGCGGACGCTGGCGCACCCATGTCCTCTATTCGGCCCTGCGCATGGACCGGCGCGGCCGCACCGATGTGGGGTAAAGCCCTGCCCAAAAGACGGGCGGATTCGGCGGTCAGGGCGTTTTTGGATATTTGAGGCAAGAAGAAACAGCACGCCGAGGTGACAGGCGGCGCTGACGCGCTATCCTTCATGGCAGGAGGAATTGCCATGCCCCGTCACATGCCCTTTCTTGCCTTTGCCTTGTCAGCGCTGGCCGTCACGGCGCAGGCGCAGGCGCAGGAACGCATCCCCAGCCATTGCATCGCCGTCGCAGAGGCGGCGCCGGGTCTGGAATACCTGCACCGCGCCAGTTTCCGCGACCCGCTGCCCGCCGATACCGTGCGGATCAATTACATCGACCACGCCTCGTTCCTGATCCAGACGACTGGCGGGCTGAACGCGGTGACGGATTTCACGGGGTTCATCGGCAATGTCGATCTGATCCCCGATGTGGTGACAATGAACCACGCCCATGGCACGCATTGGACCGCGGCCCCCGATCCGGCGATCCCCCATGTGCTGCGGGGCTGGGGCGAGGTGTTCGGCGAAGGGGTCGAGCATTATCTGGATCTGGGCGAGATGCTGGTGCGCAACGTGCCCACCGACATCCGGTCCTTCCGCGGGGTCGAGGCGCGGGGCAATTCCATCTTCATTTTTGAAGTGGCGGGCCTGTGCATCGGGCATCTGGGCCATCTGCATCAGGAGCCCAGCCCCGAACAATATGCCGCCATGGGCCGGCTGGATGTGGTCATGGCCCCGGTGGATGGCGGTCTGACGCTTGATCTGGACACGATGATGCGGGTGGTGGGGCGGCTGCGCTCTTCGGTCGTGATCCCGATGCACTGGTTTGGCGAAGGCACGCTGCGTGCCTTTGTGGACGGGATGAGCACCGAATTCGCGGTGGTCGATGCGGGCGAAAGCAGCATGGAGCTGTCGCTGACCAGCCTGCCGCGACAGCCCACCATCGTCGTGCTGCGCCCGCAGCTTTTGCAGGACACGGATTAGTCGCGCTGGACGATGGCGGGCGGCGTGATAGAACCTCTGGCATGACACTGAACCCCGCCACACCCGACCTCGCCCGCGCGCTGCGCGACCATCTGCCCGACCGCGCCTTCCGCGAGGTGACGCCCGCCTATCTGGAGGAACCGCGCGGCCGCTGGGCCGGTCATGCCGGGCTGGTCGTGGCGCCCGAGACCACCGAACAGGTGGCGGCAGTCCTGCGCATCTGCAACGCAGCCCGCGTCGGTGTGCTGCCCTATGGCGGCGGCACCGGGCTGGTGGGCGGGCAGATCATGCCGGATGGCCCCGCACCCGTTCTGCTGTCGCTGGAGCGGATGACCGCGATCCGCGCAGTTCACCCTGAGGAGAACGTGATGGTGGTCGAGGCGGGCGCGATCCTGTCCGACATCCATGATGCGGCGGCGGCGGTGGACCGGCTCTTCCCCCTCAGCATCGCGGCCAAGGGCTCGGCCCGGATCGGCGGGAACCTTGCCACCAACGCGGGTGGCGTCAATGTCCTGCGCTACGGCAACGCGCGTGACCTCTGCCTGGGGGTCGAGGTGGTGCTGGCCGACGGGCGCATCTGGAATGGCCTCTCGCGCCTGCGCAAGGACAATACCGGCTATGATCTGCGCCACCTGATGATCGGCTCCGAGGGCACGTTGGGCGTGATCACCGCCGCCAGCCTCAAGCTGGTGCCGCGCCCGGCGGGTGAGGGGACGGCGCTGATGGTGGTGGAAAACCCCGCCGCCGCCCTGACGCTTCTGGCCATGGCGCGCGACCTGATGGGCGAAGGCGTCAGCGCCTTCGAGCTGATGCACGCCAATGGTCTGCATTTCCTGACCCAGACCCTGCCCGACATCCGCCAACCCTTTGCCGAGGCGCCCGAATGGTTCGTGCTGATCGACGTCGGCCTCGCCCATGGCCTTGATCCCGCCACGGCGCTGGAGACCCTCTTCGAACGCGGGGTGGAGGCGGGTCTGGTCACGGATGGCATGATCGCCCAGAACGAGGCGCAGCGCCATCAGTTCTGGGAGGTGCGCGAACAGATCCCCGAGGCGAACCGCCGCGTCGGCGCCGTCTCCAGCCATGACATTTCCTTGCCGTTGGGGCTAGTGGCCGAATTCATCGCCCGCGCCGATGTGCTGATCGCCGGGATCGGGGATTTCCGCATCAACTGCTTCGGTCATCTGGGCGATGGCAACCTGCATTACAACGTCTTCCCCTTGCCCGGCAAAACCCGCGCCGACCATCTGGATGTGCGCGACCATGTCAAGCACGTCCTGCATGATCTGGTGCATGAGATGGGCGGTTCCGTCAGTGCCGAACACGGGATCGGCCGGCTCAAGATCGACGATCTGGAACGCTATGGCGACCCCGTCAAGCTCGATATGATGCGTGCGATCAAGGCGACGCTCGACCCTCAGGGCATCCTCAACCCCGGCGCGGTGTTGCGGCAGGTCTGAGCTTCTTCTTGCCGGAAATATCCGCGGGGGGGGCGTCGAACACAGTTCGACGTGGGGGGCAGCCGGCCCCCCTCTGCTTTATCAGTAGATCACAACCCCTCGAAGGCGCAGAGCGCGTGCACCTCCATCCCCATCGCCTCAAGCCGTTTGCGCCCGCCCAGATCGGGCAGGTCGATGATGAAGGCGCAGCCCGCGATGACGCCGCCCAGACGTTCCACCAGCCTGATCCCCGCCTCGGCGGTGCCGCCGGTGGCCAGAAGGTCATCGACGACCAGAACCGTCTGCCCCGCGCGGATGGCATCGTCGTGGATCTCCACAATCGCCTCGCCATATTCCAGCTTGTAATCCTGACTGATCGTGGTCCCCGGCAGCTTGCCCTTCTTGCGGATCGGCACAAAGCCGGTGCCCAGCTGATGCGCAATCGCCCCGCCCAGGATGAAGCCCCGCGCTTCCAGCCCCACGACCACGTCGATGCGCTGCCCGGCATAGGGGTGCAGCATCTGGTCCACCGCCATGCGGAACCCGCGCGGATCGGCGAATAGCGTGGTCACGTCACGGAACAGAATGCCCTCATGCGGGAAATCGACGATGGTGCGGATGTAATCCTTGACGGTCTTCATGATGGCTCCGGGATGTTCAGGTTCACGCATGGTTACAACACACGCCCCGCCACGGCATCAAGCCGCGCGACGAGGGCGGGGTCGCGCTTGTCGGGCGCGGTCATGATCGCGTGCTCCAGCGCGCGGTCGCAGCCATGGGGGCAGGGGGCGCGCGCCGCACCCAGCAGGGCGGGAAGCCCCGCCACCAGCGCGCGGGCATGGGCGGCATTCCCGCCCAGCGTGGCGATGACCTGCGCCACATCGACCTGATCGTGATCGGGGTGCCAGCAGTCGTAATCCGTCACCATGGCGACACTGGCATAGCAAAGCTCGGCCTCGCGGGCCAGTTTCGCCTCGGGCATGTTGGTCATGCCGATCACGTCGCAGCCCCAGGCCTCGCGATACATCCGGCTTTCGGCCAGGGTCGAAAACTGCGGACCCTCCATCGCCAGATAGGTGCCGCCCTCATGCACCGTGACCCCCGCCGCGCGCGCGGCCTGCGCGCAGGCCGTGGACAGGCGCGGGCAGGTGGGATGGGCCAGGCTCACATGGGCCACGCAGCCCGATCCGAAAAAGCTGGAGACCCGCCCCCGCGTGCGGTCGATGAACTGATCCACGATCACGAAATCGCCCGGCGCCATCTCCTCGCGGAACGATCCGCAGGCGCTGACGCTGATCACATCGGTCACGCCCAGCCGTTTCAGCGCGTCGATATTGGCGCGGTAGGGCACGTCCGAGGGCGCATGGACATGGCCGCGACCATGCCGCGGCAGAAAGGCCATCGGCACCCCATCCAGAACGCCGGTCAGGATCTGGTCCGACGGCGCACCCCAGGGCGTGGCAACGCTCACCCATTCCGGGTGCTGCAATGCGTCCAGCTGATAGAGGCCCGACCCCCCGATGATCCCGATCTTCGTCTGCATGAACTGCCCCTGACTGCCTGCACCCGGCGCAGGTTATCCCAGCCAGCGATCACCGCAAGGCGGGAAAGCCCTGCTGCTCAATCATCCGGCCGCGTCAGGGCGAAAAGCTCGGTGATCACCGCGTAATCGCGATAGCCCAGCCGCGACAGCGGGCGGAAGGTGGTCACGTCAAACACCCCATCCACCAGGCAATCGTCGCGCATATGCACGCCCGTCACCTCGCCCAGCACCAGGCTGTTGCCCTCACCCTCAAGCTGCACGATCTGGGTCAGACGGCACTCCAAAGCGGCAGGCGCCCCCGCCACACGGGCGCAGGCAATCGTCTCGCACTCGGCCCGGTCCAGCCGCGCGTGGTCGAATTCCGAAACATTGGCAGGCAGCGTCTTGGACGAGGCGTTCATGGCATCGCGCATCGCGAATTCCACGATATTCACGCAGAACACGCCTGTTTCGATGATATTGGCGACCGAATCCTTGGTGCCGTCCCGGTCCGCCTTGGTTCCGGTCGAGGCGAACATGACCTGTGGCGGGGTATAGGCGACGGCGTTGAAGAACGAATAGGGCGCCAGATTATCCACCCCGTCCTTGCCCCGCGACGAGATCCAGCCGATCGGGCGCGGCGTCACGATGGCGTTGAACGGGTTATGGGGCAGGCCGTGGCCATCCTTGGGCTGGTAGAACATCAGATCCCTCGCTTCTGTCACGCCGGCGGCGCTTGTGGTTTGTGCCTGACCTAGCGCCATGCTAGGGGCGTTTCCACCTGAAACTGGATTTGACGCGCGAGGACTGCCCCGGTGTTTCAACTGTCCGAGGAAACCGCCGCCGA
>JAMWZG010000212.1:4221-5244 GCA_024304855.1 Paracoccaceae bacterium | reverse complement strand
AACCAGTGCGTCATGCGCCCGGCGATTGTTGCGGCGCGACTTGGAGACTTTGTTTTGCTGGACGGCCATCGTGCCACCTCGATTTCCTGTGGGCCTTGCGGCCCTGTTTCACTTGGGTCTGGGGGCACATATTCGCTTGGCGATGCGGTGTCCAACCCTAAATTCGATTGAGCGGCGGAAAATACTGTGAATCCGCTCATGTGCAAGCAGATTCTTGCAAGGGTCCGACCGCCTGCCGTCCCGCCGCATCCCCGCTGCTTCTGCGCGATCTACGGCTGTGGCCCAAGGGTTGAAAATCCCCTAATGCGAGGGGGTCACATCGTTTTGAATCAATGGCTTGCAAATTGTCCCACGGTGGGACACCCCCGCCCGCCGCCGCTCCTCGGCCCCACCGGGCCTCGTCGCAGCTCAGTCCTCATCCTTGGGCGGCGTGCCCAGCTTGTCCCGCAAGGCCGCCAGCCCCGCGAAGGGCTTCATGCTCTCCTCGGTCAGCGGCGTCTGCCCCGGCTCCGTCACCGAAAGGCTGCCGATCCCGGCCCCCTCCGCCCGCGGCCAGGCCGGCAGCGCCAGCGCCAGCTCCTCCAGCATCACCCCATGCAGGTCGATCACCTCGCCCAGGGGCTCGGCGCTGTCATCCTCGGGGATCTCGATCTCCTCACCCTCCGGCAGGATCGGCGTCGGGTCCGCCAGATAGAGCCGCCGCACGGCCACGTCGATCCTCGTGGTCACAGGCTCCAGCGTCACCACGCAGGGCTGCACCACCGTGGCCCCCAGCGTCCCCTCCAGCACCCAGTCGCTGCGCCCCTCGGCGCGGACGGTGCCCTGGAAGGCCAGCTTGCGCAGGCCCAAGAGCTCCATCTCGGCGGCAATCTCCTGCAACGCCACAGCCCCGGGCCGCAGCGCGAAGGGGGTGGTGCGGTTCTGCGGCAGGTCCGCCACACGCAGGGTTTCCGGGGATTCGGGGGATTGGGACATGCAGTCAGACGCTTCCATTCTTGAACCGGGGGCATTCCTTCTGTAAGC
>JAMWZG010000212.1:0-4211 GCA_024304855.1 Paracoccaceae bacterium | reverse complement strand
GCCCGCAGTTCCGCAATCATGGCTATGTGCCCAATGACGAGGATCTCGCCCTCATCACCGTCGGCGTGGATACCCGCGCCTCGGTCGAGGAGGCGGTCGGCGCCCCGGCCATGTCCGGGGTGATCACCGATACGGCCAGCTATTATGTCCAGAGCCGCGTCCGCCGCTTTGCCTGGCAGGAGCCCGAGGTGGTCGAGCGGCAGGTTCTGGCGATCAGCTATGATTCTGCGGGTGTCGTGACCAATATCGAACGCTTCGGTCTGGAGGATGGGCAGGTCGTGCCGATCTCGCGCCGGATCACCGGCACGTCGGGCACCAATGAATCGATCATCCGCCGTCTCATCGGCAGCATCGGCGGCTTCCGCGCCAGCGATTTCCTGGAGTAACGGGCAAGCCACCCCCGGCTGTCACGGCCATGACATCTCTTGCGTGCAGGACAGGCCAATCGTAGCCTTGTGGCAGTTGGGCGGCGGAGAGGCCGGATGTTGGCACTGACCAAGGGATGTTACCGGGTCCGCACCGCCGTGACCGAGGATGACCTCAGGGCGGCGCTGCGGCTCAGGCTTTTGGCCTTTCACCCGGACCGGAGCGAGGATGGCGCGCTGTCGGATAGCGACGCCTTCGATGCGCTCTGCACCCATGTGCTTGTCGAGGATCAGCGCGACGCCGCGCTTGTCGCCTGTTTCCGCCTGCTGGAGATCGGGGCCGGCGCGCAGATCGGGACCAGCTATTCGGCGCAGTTCTATGACCTGACCCCGCTGCGCGCCTATGTCGGACCGATGGTCGAAATCGGACGCTTCTGCATCCATCCCGACCGGCATGACCCGGATATCCTGCGCATTGCCTGGGCGGCGCTGACGGACTTCGTGGATGCGCGCGCAATCAGCCTGATGTTCGGCTGTTCCTCGTTCCGGGGGACGGATCACGGGCGCTATCTGGATGCTTTCGCCATGCTCAAGGACAGCTATCTGGCCCCGCCCGAATGGCGCCCGGGGGTCAAGGCGCCGCAGGTGTTCCGCTTCGGGGCGCGGTTGCGGCGGGTGCCCGACAGGCGGCGCGGGTTGCAGGCCATGCCACCTTTGCTGCGGACCTATCTGATGATGGGCGGCTGGGTCAGTGACCATGCGGTGATCGACCGCCAGATGAATACGCTGCATGTCTTCACCGGGCTGGAGATCCGCGCCATCCCCGATGCGCGCAAGCGCTTGCTGCGGGCGGTTCTGGCCTGACAGGCGGATGCGGCGCGGCGGCGCTTGACGGCACCGCTAGGCCCGGATAGCAGGCAAGGCATGGCACGCGCACCCCTTTTACAACTCTCCGACATCTCGCTGACCTTCGGGGGCGAGCCCGTTTTTGCCGATCTGTCGCTGGTGGTCCAGCCGGGGGATCGCGTCGCGCTGGTGGGGCGCAACGGATCTGGCAAATCCACGCTGATGAAGGTCATGGCCGGGCTGGTCGAGCCGGATCAGGGCACCCGCGTGGTGACGCCCGGAATCACCGTGGGCTACATGGAGCAAGACCCGCAGATGGAAGGGTTCACGACGCTGGGCGACTATGCCGCAAGCGGTCTGGACCCGTCCGAATCCTACAAGGTCGAGATTGCGGGCGAGGGGCTGAAATTCGACCCCGCGCGCCCCATCGCCACCGCCTCGGGCGGCGAGCGGCGGCGCGCGGCGCTGGCCAAGCTGATGGCCGAAGCACCGGAACTGATGCTGCTGGACGAGCCGACCAACCATCTGGACATCGAGGCGATTGCCTGGCTTGAGGCAGAGCTGTCCAATACCCGCGCGGCCTTTGTCCTCATCAGCCATGACCGCGCCTTTCTGCGCGCCCTGACGCGCGCGACCCTCTGGATCGACCGGGGCGCGGTGCGGCGGCAGGAAACCGGCTTTGACGGGTTCGAGGCCTGGCGCGACAAGGTCTGGGAAGAAGAGGACATGCAGCGTCACAAGATGGACCGCAAGATCAAGGCCGAGGGGCGTTGGGCGGTCGAGGGCATCAGTGCGCGGCGCAAACGGAATCAGGGCCGTCTGCGCGCGTTGCAGGATCTGCGGGCGGAACGGTCCAGCCAGATCCGGCGGCAGGGCACGGCGGCGATGGCACTGGAATCGGGCGCGAAGTCCGGCAAGAAAGTGGCCGAGGCGGAAGGTATTTCAAAGGCTTATGACGGGAAGGTGATCCTGCGGGATTTCTCGATCAAGATCCAGCGCGGCGACCGCGTGGCCTTTGTCGGCCCCAACGGCGTGGGCAAGACCACGCTTCTGCGGATGCTGATGGGGCAGGAAGCGCCCGACAGTGGCACGATCAGCCTTGGCACCAATCTGCTGCCGGCCGTCTTCGATCAGGCGCGGGCGCAACTGGACCCGGAGATGAGCCTTTGGGACAGTCTGACCGGCGATCCCGAGATGCGGGTGTCGGGCAAGGCGGATCAGGTGCTGGTGCGCGGGCAACCGCGTCATGTGATCGGCTACCTCAAGGATTTCCTCTTCGATGAACGGCAGGCCCGCGCCCCTGTGCGCAGCCTCTCGGGCGGCGAAAAGGCGCGGCTGTTGCTGGCCAAGCTGATGGCAAAGGAAAGCAATCTTCTGGTGCTGGACGAACCGACCAACGATCTGGATATCGAGACGCTGGATCTGTTGCAGGAATTGCTGGACGATTACGACGGCACCGTGCTGCTGGTCAGCCATGACCGTGATTTCCTCGACCGGGTCGCCGCGACCACCATCGCCATGGAGGGCGACGGGCGGGCCACGGTCTACGCGGGCGGCTGGTCGGATTATCAGGCGCAGCGGGCCGAGAAGGGCGATGCGGCGGCCTGGAATTCGGTCAGCTACGATGGCAAGCGCAAGGGGCCCGAGAAGGCGCCGCCGCCTGCCGCCAAACCCGCAGGCCGGGTGAAGCTGTCCTTCACGGAAAAGCACCGGCTGGAGGCTTTGCCCGCGCTGATCGCGACGCTGGAGGCCGAAATCGCCAAGCTGGAGGAATATCTGGCGGCACCGGATCTTTTCACGAAAGACCCGGTGAAGTTCCGCAAGGGGACCGAGGCGCTGGTGGAGCGGCAGAAGGCGCTGGCAACCGCCGAGGAGGAATGGCTGGAGCTTGAGGCCAAGGCCGAGGGCTGAGCAAGGGGCCGTCCCCTTGCGTGAGGAGTGAAGGACAAGCCCATGTATCTGCCCGACCATTTCCGCGAGACCGACCCCGCCGACGTGGCGGGCCTGATCGCCGCCTTCCCTCTGGCCGCGATTGTCGCGCAGACGGAGCAGGGGCTGATCGCGAACCATATCCCCGTCATGACCGAGGGGGACGCGGCCCTGATCGGCCATGTGGCGCTGGCCAATGACATGCACCGGATCATCCCCGACGGCACGCCGGTTCTGGCGATCTTTCGCGGGCAGGATGCCTATGTCTCGCCCAATCTCTACCCTTCAAAGGCGCTGCATCACCGTCATGTGCCGACCTGGAATTATCAGGTGGTGCATGTCGCGGGGCGGATCAGCTTTCAGCATGACGACAAGACCAAGCGCGCCATCGTCGGGCGTCTGACGCGGGATCATGAACGCGCGATGAACGGTGATGCCGCCTGGCGGATGGCCGATGCGCCGCGCGACTATATCGAGGGGATGCTGGCCGCGATCGTGGCCTTTCGCATCGACATCACGGGCATCATCGCCAAGGCCAAGCTGAGTCAGAACCGCGAGGCGGCGGATCACGCGGGCGTGGTCGGCTCCGTCGAGGCGCGGGGGCTGGACATGATGGCCGCGCGGATGCGGCGCGACAGCGCCGACTGACGGGCGGATGGCAAAACGGCGGGCAGGGCCCGCCGTTTCCTTATACAACAATGGCTTGCGAGCCGATGCTCAGCGCATCCGCAGGGCACCGTCGATGCGGATCGTCTCGCCGTTCAGATAGCCGGATTCGACGATGAAACGGGCAAGCTGGGCATATTCCTCGGGGCGGCCAAGACGGCGCGGGCAGATCACATCCTCGGCCAGCTGATCCTGCACCGCCTGCGGCAGACCCATCAGCATCGGCGTCAGGAAAATCCCCGGCGCGATGGCCATGACGCGAATCCCCTCGCGCGACAGGTCACGCGCCATGGGCAGCGACATCCCCGCGATCCCCGCCTTGGACGAGGCATAGGCCACCTGGCCCTTCTGCCCGTCAAAAGCCGCGACCGAGGCGGTGTTGACGATCACGCCGCGCTGGCCATC
>JAMWZG010000211.1 GCA_024304855.1 Paracoccaceae bacterium | reverse complement strand
GCGCTGAAGCCCCCCACCAGCGCCAGCAGCGCCAGCACGCCGGGGGCGGCCAGCAGCACATCCGCGAAGCGGATCAACAGGAACCCGCCCGCATTCACCACCCCTGCGTGCAGCAGGGCCGATACCGGGGTCGGCGCCTCCATCACCTCGGTCAGCCAGCCATGGGTCGGGATCAGCGCCGATTTGAACACCGCCGCCACCGCCAGCAACAGCGCCGCCAGCCACAGCGTGCCCGGCACCTCGCCCCCCGCGACCGCCACCGCAATCGCGCCAATATCCGCCGTGCCGAACCCGTGGATCAGCAGCCCCGCCGCCAGAACCAGCGCGCCCGTGCCCGCAATGCCACTGACCGTCTTCTTGCGCGCCGCCCGCTGCGCGCGGGGCCGCTCCGGGTAGAACAGGATCAGCCGATGCAGCCCCACGCCCACCATCGCCCAGGCCAGCACCAGCTGCACCAGATTGCCCGCACTCACCAGCAGCAGCACCGCCGCCAGCGTCGCCGTCATCGTGGCCATGAAACCGCTCTGCCCCGGCTCGCCATCCAGCGCGGTGCGCGCATAGCGCAGCACGATCCAGCCGACAAAGGACACCGTGCCCAGCATCGCCACCGACACGATGTCGATCCGCACCGCGAAAGCCTGCCCCAGCGGTCCGGGCAGGGCGGCACTCGACACCCCCTGCACCGCCAGCATCACCGCCGCGCCACAGGCCGCCAGCATCGCCACCAGCGTCGCCGCCTCGGGCAGACGCAGCCGCGCCCCGGCACGGCCCACCGGACGCCACATCAGATCAAGCGCCACCAGCGCAAGGGCCAGCGGCCCCAGATAGGGAAGATAGGTCATGTCATCTGCTCCTGAAGAAACTGGCCCTCAGGTAGCATCGCCAGATAACTTTAAAAAATTCATTGTTTTTACAAAACCGTTCTGTTTTATAAAACTATGGCCGATCTCAACTATCATCACCTGCGCTATTTCCGCGAAGTCGCGCACGAAGGGAACCTGACCCGCGCCGCCGGGCGGCTGAACCTGTCGCAATCCGCCTTGTCCATTCAGATCAAGCAGTTGGAGGAACGTCTGGGCCATCCTCTCTTCACCCGCACCGGCCGGCAGCTGATCCTGACCGAGGCGGGGCGCATCGCGCTGGATCACGCCGACCGCATCTTCGGCGCAGGGGACGAGCTAATTGCCACCCTGCGCCAGACCGGCGATGCGCGCCAAACCCTGCGCATCGGCGCGCAATCCACCCTCTCGCGCAATTTCCAGCTTGCCTTCCTGCGCCCCGTCCTGACCGATGGCCGGACCGAGATCATCCTGCGCTCCGGCTCCAACGCCGTCCTGCTCGAGGCTCTCGCCGATCTGGCCCTCGATGTCGTGCTGACCAACGAGCCGCCGCATCGACAGGACGGGCTGGACCTGATCACCCACCGCCTTGATGAGCAGCCCATCGGCCTCTACGGCACGCCCGCGCGGATGAACCACCCCTCATTGGCGGCGATGCTGGCGCATGAACCTGTCATTCTGCCCTCGGAAAGCACGATCCGCAGCGGTTTTGACAGCCTTGTTGCGCGCCTTGGCATCACCGCGCAGATCCTGGCCGAGGTGGATGACATGGCCATGGTCCGCCTTCTCGCGCGTGAGGGGGTGGGCCTTGCCATCGCCCCCGCCGTGGTGCTGACCGATGAGATCCGCGCAGGCCTGCTGCAAGCGGCCCCCTTCGCGCTGGACATCGTCGAAGGCTTCTACGCCGTCACCGCAAGGCGCAGCTTTCCCCACCCGCTCCTGCGCTCCCTGCTCGAGGCGTGATCGCCCAGACCGCCCGTCGCAATACCCAACCCTGCGCGGGGATTGGGGAAAATCCTGCCCTCACAGTGAATAATCCCTCTGGGTTGAATTGCGTCCCCCGATTGCCTCCCCTATATTCGCCGCGTCCTTGGCCTCGGGACTTCGCGGGGCCGTATCCTGATAGGGAGAGAGAGTATTATCATGGATCGTCGTTCATTTCTGAAAACATCGGCCTTGGGGGGCACCGCTGCTGCCGCCACCACGCTGGCCGCACCTGCCATTGCGCAGGGCAACATCACCTGGCGCATGGTCACGACCTGGCCCAAGAACTTCCCCGGTCTGGGCATCGGCGCGCAGCGTCTGGCCGACCGCATCACCGCCGCCACCGATGGCGCGCTGACCGTGCAGCTTTTCGCCGCCGGCGAGATGGTCCCCCCGCTTCAGGCGCTGGATGCCGTCATCGACCAGACCGCCGAAATGAGCCATGGTGCCGCCTATTACTGGCAGAACAAATCCGTCGCCCTGTCCTTCTTCACGGGTGTTCCCTTCGGCATGACCTCGCGCGAATTGACCGCATGGGTCCGCCACATGGGCGGTCAGGAGATCTGGGACGACATCTATGACCAGTTCGGCCTGCAAGGCTTCCTGTCGGGCGACACCGGCACCCAGACCGGCGGCTGGTTCCGCAACGAGCTGGCCGGGGTCGAGGACATCCAGGGTCTGCGCTTCCGCACCCCCGGCCTCGGCGGTCAGGTCTGGCAGAAGATCGGCGCCTCCGTCACCAACATGGCCGCAGGCGAGATCTTTGCAGCCCTCCAGTCCGGCGCGCTCGATGCCGCCGAATTCGTCGGCCCCTACAACGATCTGGCCCTCGGCTTCCACCAGGTCTGCAAACACTACTACGCCGCGAACGACCCGCGCGCGCTGCAAACGCTGGTGAACGATCACGGCGTGACGCTGCACTCCTCCTTCCCGGACAGCATCCTCGAAGGCGCCGCCAAGGCCGCAGCCGAGATCATCACCGAACTGCGCGACAGCAGTGACCCGCTGGTGAAGCGCACGACCGAGAGCTTCATCGAAGCCCTGAACATCGTGCGCCAGAAAACCGAAGGCACCGACGCGGGCTACGTCGCCGCGCGCGAGAAGTATTTCAAGATCTGATCCGCTCAGCGTCCGACACCAGAAAGGCCCGGAGTTCCCTCCGGGCCTTTTTCATGGGCACCGCCCATCACGCCACGCGGGCAGATCCCTCAGTTGCCGTAGATCACCGACGGCAGCCAGGTCACGATACCGGGGAAGATGAACAACAGCGCAATCGCCACGATCTGCAAGATCACGAAAGGCACCGCCCCGCGATAGATCTGCATGGTGGAAATCGAATTCGGCGCCACCCCGCGCAGATAGAACAGCGCGAACCCGAATGGCGGCGTCAGGAACGACGTCTGAAGGTTCACCCCCACCATCACGCCCAGCCAGACCGGATCAATCCCCAGCCCCAGCAGCACGGGCGCCGTGATCGGGATCACGATGAAGATGATCTCGAACGTATCCAGGATGAAGCCCAGCACGAACATGATCACCATCACGGCGATCATCGCCCCCGTCGCCCCACCGGGAAGCCGCGTCAGGAACTCCTCCACCAGATTGTCGCCGCCCATCTGCCGGAACACGATGGCAAAGATCGACGCCCCGAACAGGATCACAAAGATCATCGAGGTGATCGTGGCCGTCGCCACCGCCGTCTCGCGCAGCACGCCGAAACTCAGCCGCCAGCGCAGCGCCGCCAGGATCGTCGCCCCCACCGCGCCCACGGACGCAGCCTCGGTCGGCGTCGCAATCCCGCCCAGGATCGACCCCAGCACCGCAATGATCAGCGCCAGCGGCGGCACGAAGGCCGTCATGATCTCGCGCCCCAGATCCTTGCGCTCCTCAGGGGCCACAGGCGTGGCCGGGCAGCTTTCGGGATCGGTGATCGCCTTGAACACGATGAAGCCCAGATACAGCCCCACCAGCAGCAGCCCCGGAAAGAACGCCCCCGCGAACAGATCCCCCACCGACACCGATGTGGGCGCGAAATTGCCCTTGGACATCTGCACCTGCGCATGGATGCCCGCGATCATGTCGCCCATGAAGATCAGCACCGTCGAAGGCGGAATGATCTGCCCCAGCGTGCCGCTCGCACAGATCACCCCCGTCGCCAGCGCCGGCTTGTAACCCGCCTTGAGCATCGCCGGCAGCGAGATCAGACCCATCGTCACCACCGTCGCGCCCACGACGCCGGTGGATGCCGCCAGCAGCGCCCCCACCACGACCACGGAAATCCCCAGGCCGCCGCGCAGGTTGCCGAAAAGTTTGCCCATCGTCAGCAGCAGTTGCTCGGCAATGCTCGACCGTTCCAGCATCACCCCCATGAAGATGAACAAGGGCACCGCCACCAGCACCTCATTGGTCATATAGCCGATATACCGCCCCGCCAGCGCCCCGAAATTCGACGGATCAAAGACGCCATATTGCATCCCGATCAGCGCAAAGATCAACGAGGTGCCACCCAGCGTGAAGGCCACCGGAAAGCCCAGCATCAACATCCCGATGACACCGAAAAACATCAGACCCGCGAGGATCTCGCCAATAAGCACAGGATCCATCGCTGTCACTCCGTTTCGTATTTGTAGCGGAAATCGTCGGGGATCAGATCCTCGCGCCGCGCCAGAATCAGGACCGAGCGGATCAGCATCGCAATCCCCTGCATCGCCACCAGCCCGGCAAAGGCCAGGATGAAGCTGCGCAGCACGAACAGCCCCGGCATACCGCCGACATTGGCCGACGGCTCGAACCGCGCCCAGGACCGCATCACATTGGTAAAGGAATAGGTCCAGACGATATACATGAAGGGCAGCAGGAACAGCAGCACGCCGATCATGTCCATCAGCGCCTTGCGCCGGACCGAGGCAGTGCGGAAGAAAATATCAACCCGCACATGATCATTGCGATAAAGCGCAAAGGCCGCGACAGCCGTGAACATCGCGCCATTCATCCAGACATAGAGATCCTGCATCCACAGCCGGGTATTGCCAAAGAAATACCGTTCGATCACCACCCAGAAACACACGACGAAAATGCCCACGGCCAGCCATGAAAACACATGGCCCACGATGATATTGATCCGGTTGATGACCCGCATCAGGATGGCAAGATATGCCACGTCGGCTCCTCCTTTTGATCCCTTCGGCGGCCCATGCCACCGCGGCCAAGGGGGCGCACCCCTTCGCCTTTGGCCACAGCGTATGATCTGTCCGGCCCCTGCTCGTCAACCGCAATCCGACTGAAATCATCGGCTTTCCGGGGCTTTCACGCCCGGAACGCCCCGCCATGATCTGCCCGGAAAAGAGGCAGGGCCGCTGAAAATCGCATCACGCGCGCCGCCTACCCTTGCCTTGGGCGCATCCCTCGCGCCATCCTGCCCGCGACATCTCCCGCGCCAGCAGCAGGCCCCGCA
>JAMWZG010000210.1 GCA_024304855.1 Paracoccaceae bacterium | reverse complement strand
TGGAATAAGGAGCGTTCCCGATGAGTAAACCGTTTCTGTCGATCGAGAACCTGACCCAGCAATACCCGGACGGGCAGGGCGGCATGATGACAGTGTTCGAGAATGCCACCTTTGGCGTGGAGAAGGGCGAATTCGTCTGCATCCTGGGTCATTCAGGCTGTGGCAAATCGACGATCATGAACATTCTGGCCGGGTTGGCCGAACCCACAAGCGGCGTCGTGACCATGGACGGGCGCGAGGTGTCGGGGCCCAGTCTGGACCGGGGGGTGGTGTTTCAGAACTACTCGCTGCTGCCATGGTTGAGCACGTTGAAGAATGTGAGCTTCGGTGTGGCGGCGCGGCATCCCGATTGGTCCAAGGCCAAGGTTCTGGAACACTCGCGGCAGTTTCTGGCGATGGTCGGGCTGGAGGGGGATGTGATCCACCGCAAGCCCAGCCAGTTGTCGGGCGGGATGCGGCAGCGCGTGTCCATCGCGCGGGCCTTCGCCAATCATCCCAAACTGCTGCTGCTGGATGAACCCTTTGGCGCGCTGGATGCGCTGACGCGGGGGACCATTCAGGATGAATTGCTGAAAATCTGGGGGGACTCCGGGCAGACGGTGTTCATGATCACCCATGATGTCGACGAGGCGATCCTGCTGGCTGACCGAATCCTGCTGATGACGAACGGCCCCTTTGCGCGTGTCGCGGAATCGGTCGAGATCACGATCCCGCGCCCGCGCAACCGGACGGCCATCGTCGAGCATCCCAACTACTATGCGATCCGCAACCATCTGGTGCAGTTCCTTGGCAAACGCTCGAAGGAGCTGGCCGGGCAAGCCTCGGAAGGGGCGGCGCAGAGGCCCGAGACCGTGCGGATCGACCTAACCGGACAGGCCGAAGATCCGACGCCGGAACCGCGGCTGAAGGCTGTGAACACCTGACACTGACACTGAAAATCACTGGAGGACGACATGAAGGACAATCTGGACATGCCCGCATTGATGACCAAGGAAGACGTGACCACGCTCATCCTGATCGCCAAGAAGAAGACCGGGATGAAATGGGAAGAAATCGCATCGGGCATCGGCATGTCCCCGGTCTGGACCCATTCCGCCTGTATGGGGCTGAATGCCATGCCCAAGGCCAAGGCCGAGGCGCTGGTGGCGCTGCTGGACCTGCCGGCCGAGGCCGTGTCGGTGCTGGAGGACTATCCGACGAAGATCTGGGAGCAGGCGGTGCCGACCGATCCCTGCATCTATCGCCTCTATGAGATTGTGGGCGTTTACGGCCCGACGATGAAGGCGCTGATCCAGGAGGAGTTCGGCGACGGGATCATGTCGGCCATCGACTTTGACATGAAGATCACCCGTGTGGCCAACCCCAAGGGCGACCGCGTCAAGGTCGAGATGTCGGGCAAGTTTCTGGGCTATAACAGCTGGTAACGACCTGTCACGCATGGATGTGACCCTGCCCGGTGGCGAAAGCTATCGGGCAGTTTCATATTCCGGCGATGCGGCTTGTCGTGGCCTGTCACAGCGCGGTGTAGCGCGCGCCGCAGGGGGCGGTGCCGTGATCCATCACCACCCCGTCAGGTGCCCGGTGGAACCACCAGGCAAAGCCGTCATCGGACAGTTCCACGCGCAGCAGCCCATAGGTTCCGAACACGGCCGCCGCTGTCTGCGCGGGCAGGGCCGCGTCAAAAGTGGCGGGGCCCGTGATGCCGCCGGTGCCCACGGTAAAGCTGATCGTGCCCCCGGACGCCATCACCGCGCCTGTGCTGTCCAGCGGCTTTGTGCGCTCGTAAAAGTGGTTGTGCCCGTTGATCACGAAACTGGCCCCGGCAGACTGGACCTGTGTGAACAGGCGTTCGGCATTGCGCTGGTTGCGGCGCGGTCCTTGCAGGGAATGGGCCGGCTTGTGGAAGAAGGCCATGATGCAGCGCCCCTGTGCCTGCTCCATCTGCTGCGCAAGCCAGGTGGCCTGCAGTGATCCGGCTGAGGCGTCCACTTCGCTGTTGAGAGAGAGCATCAGCCAGTTGCGCCACTCCATCGCATAGTAGCCGCGGCGGTCCGGCCCGGCTTGTGCGCCCCAATGGTCGAAATAGCCGAACGCCCCCGGTGTGCCATATTCATGGTTGCCCGGCGCGGGCAGGATGCGGTCGCGCAGATCGCCCCAGGCTTTCTGGTAGCAATCGGTGAACTCTCCCGTTGTGCCGCGCGCATAGGCCAGATCGCCGACCGCGAGGATCGGCAGGCCCGGCCATTGCCGCGCGAGGGCGGCGCTGGCCATGGGATCGGCGCGATCCGCGACCATGTGGCGCGACAGCCCCAACTGGTCGCTGGTCGCCGGCAGCAGCCGGCCCGGCAGATCGGTGCGGGCGCAGCGTGCGATGTCGCCGACGGCCAGGAATGTCAGGTGGTTCCCGTCCGTTTGCGGTGCGGCGGCCAGAACATCCTGCGGGCGCGGAGAGGGATCGGGCCTGTGGTTAATGGTTTGGGCATGGTGACGCAGCACCGAGACGCCATAGGCAAAGACCTGAGCCTCGATCGCGGCAAGCAGCGTGATGGCGGCCAGCGCCATTGCTGCGATGCGGCCGATCCTGCCGAGCAAACCGCGTGTCACCTTTGAACCATCCCTACCGCCAAGATGCCCCGCACAAGCCTGACCGGCTGATGCGGGGCTTTGGCGAACACATTCAATAGTTCTGTTGCATTTGCAAGAGAATGCTGTGTCGCGGTTGGCCGGTATGCGCTGTCCTTCGCCTGTCCGGTCAGAAGCGCCCGAACCCGGCCAATGTCGGCAACCACAGGGCCAGCGCCGGGAAGGCCCAGATCAGGAACAGACCCAGCATCAGCAGCACCACATAGGGGGCGGCCCCGCGCATGATCTGCGACAGGGGCGCGCCGGTGATGCCCTTGAGGACAAAGAGATTCATCCCCACAGGCGGTGTGATCAGCGCCAGTTCCAGATTGATCATCAGCATCACGCCATACCAGATCGGATTGATGTCCAGCGCGATGAGCGAGGGCAGGATGATCGGGGTGGTGATCAGGATGATGGCGATGGTTTCCAGAAACATGCCCAGCACGAAGATCGCCAGCATGACCAGCAGGATGAAAGCCGTCTGCCCAAGGCCAAGCGCCGTGACCGCTTCGACGATCTGGGCGGGCAGGCGGATCAGGGTGATCGCATGGCCGAAGATCGCGGCGGCGGCGATGATCATGAACAGCATCGCGGTGGTGCGCATCGTCTCCCACAGGCAGTCCCACAGGTCGCGCGCGCTGAGGTTGCGATAGGCCAGCAGCGCCACGGCGACGGCATAGGCGGCACCGATGGCGGCGGCCTCGGTCGCGGTGAAGACGCCCAGATAGATCCCGCCCATGACCACGGGCGGCATGAGGACGGCCCAGATGGATTTGCGCATGGCGCGCAGCACCTCACTGGTGCCGACCCAGTCCTGTTTCTGTGTCTCGCCATGAGCATTGGCCTGCGCCCAGCTGAAGACGGCAAAGATCGCGGCGATGATCAGGCCGGGGATCAGCCCCGCCAGAAACAACGCCCCGATCGAGGCGTCCGAGACGATGGCATAGAGGATCATCGGTCCCGAAGGCGGGATGAGGATGCCCAGCGTGCCCCCCGCTGCGATGATCCCGTAGCTGTCGCGCGGACGGTAGCCGTATTTCTGCATCTGCGGGATTGCGGTCGATCCGATGGTGAGAGCGGTCGCCACCGAAGAGCCGGAGATCGAGGCAAAGACCGTGCAGGACAGGATCGTGGCAAAGCCAAGCCCGCCTTTCACATGGCCCACCAGCTTGTTGGCGAAGTCAAAAAGGTCATCGACCACCCGCGCGCGGATCATCACATGGGCCATGAAGGCGAACATGGGGATCGCGGCCAGCAGCGGGTTGTTGAGGCTGGCGAAGACGGTGTCGGCCATGGCGTCGATCTTGCCTTCCATCAGCCAGAGCACGCCCAGCGAGGTCAGGCCGAGGGCCGCGAAGATGGGTATTCCCGTCAGCAGCAGCAGGATCAGCGCGCCGAAGATCAAGAGGGTGGTCATGGGCGGTCCTCCTTGCGGACGAATGCGAGAAGGCTCTCGATCAGTTTGAGCAACGCCATCACCAGCAGCAGCGCACCGCCGATCACGAGTGCGGATTGCGGAATCCACATCGGGACTTGCAGATAACCTGCGGAATAGGCCTCGAAGTTGCGGGAGAATTCGACCGTGTGCAGACCTGTGCGCAACAGGTTCGCGGCAAAGGCTGCAACGGCCAGATGCGACAGGATGTCCACCCAGCGTGCGCCGGTCGGGCCCAGCCTCTCGGTCAGAAGGTCGATGCGGATGTGATCGCCGCGCCGATAGGCCTCGGCCGCGCCCAGCATCACCATGGCGACGACCAGAAAGCCGGTCATCTCCTCGGCGCCGCGCAGGGGCGCGGTAAAGAGGTAGCGACCCACGACATTGATCGTGGTCAGCACCAGCACCGCCAGAATGGCAAGAGCCGCGAAGATGCCGAACCCGCGCCCGATCAGGGCGGCGAGCCAGCCGACGGCACCTTTCGGTGCCGCCGTTTCTGTCGTGTCATGAGCCATCGGTCACTGGATCTTTGCGATCAGGTCCAGCAGTTCCTTGCCCTCGGCGCCTGTTTCGGCCTCGAAACCTTCGGCGAAGGCGGGCTGCATCAGGGCTTTGAAGGCGGCGTTCTCCTCATCCGTGGCGACATGGACCTGCACACCCGTCGAGCGGAGCTGTTCCGGCGCGGAGGACGATGCCTCGATCGAGGCTTCGAGCGCCCAGCCGGCGGCTTTCTCGCCAGCGACGCGCAGGGCTTCCTTCTGCGCGTCATCCAGACCGTCGTAGAAGGACGGGGTGACATAGCCGTGCAGATAGGCGGCCAGCACCGGGACGACGACGAAGTGATCCTGCACCTCGTAGTATTTGCGCGACCATGCGGCGGCCACATCGGTCACGGCGGCGTCGATCACGCCGGTGGCCAGCGCCTGATACACTTCGGAGCCGGGCATGGAGACGGTCGTGGCGCCCATCGCTTCGAGGCCACGGTCGAAGGCCGGCCCCAGACCGCGCATCTTGATCCCTGCGAAATCGGCGGGCGTTTGCAGGAACTTGCCCTTGGAGGTGAAGACCGAGGAATTGGTCTGGAACATCCAGGCGACGTTGCGCACGCCTTTTTCCAGCAGCTTGTCTTCCAGATAGGCGGCGGCTTCGGATGTGGGCCATTTCTTCCACGCCTCGATCGAGGACATGGTGTAGGGGCCGACGGTCACGTTCATGATCGGCAGCGTCTTGCCCCACTGGAAGTTCAGCGAGAAGGCG
>JAMWZG010000021.1:23449-24812 GCA_024304855.1 Paracoccaceae bacterium | reverse complement strand
GGCGGCAGGCGGGGATGTTCTCGCTTCTGCCGTTGAGCGCGCATCAGGAGGCGGAGCTGACCCGCCGGCATGGCATCCATGTCGTCAAGGGCGGGCGGGTCAATGTGGCCCGGCTGGGCGAGAGCGATGTGGCCTGGCTCATCCGCGCGGTGCGGGATGTCCGGGCGGATGACGTCGCGGCGGGACCGTGACCGGAGAACAGACGTGATCAGGTGATGCTGCGTTTCATGATCTTGCCATTGGCATTGCGCGGCAAAGGATCATGGGTCAGCACATAGGTTTCGGGGCATTGGTAATCCGACAACTGCGCTGCGCAATGGCGGCGCAGGTCGTCTTCGGCGACCATGTCGGGCTTCACCGTGACCACGGCGTGCACCCGCTCGCCCAGAATGGGGCAGGGGCGGGGGACCACCGCGGCCTCGATCACGCCGGGCCATGCGGTCAGAACGCTTTCGACCATGGCGGTATAGATCTTGTGACCGCCGCGGTTGATCATCTCTTTCTTGCGGTCGAAGACATGCACGAAGCCATCGGCGTCGATGCTGCCGATGTCGCCGGATTTCCAGAAGCCGCCCACGAATTCGCGGGCATCCGCCTGCGGGTTGCGCCAGTAGCCGGGCACCACCATTGCGCCGCGTATCCAGAGTTCGCCCGCCTCGCCACGCGGCAGTTCGCGGCCCTGATCATCCATGATGACGATCTCGGCCCCCGGTGCGGGCAGACCGACCGAGAGGCGGCGGGAGGCTGTCTGATCGGCGGGCATCATGGTGGCGGGCGAGGTGAGTTCGGTCGCGCCATAGACATTCATCAGGCCCAGTCCGGGCAGGGCGGTGCCAAGGCGTTCGATCGTGGCCGCCGGCATCGGCGCGCCGCCATAGCCGCCCACCCGCCAGCGCGACAGGTCAAAATCGGCCAGATCCGCCTGATGCAGGCAGAGGTTATACATCGCAGGCACCATGACCGAGAAGGTCATGCCTTCGCGCGCGGCCAGATCCAGAAAGCGCGGTGCCTTGAATTCGCGCATGGCGATCATCGTGCCCGCCGCGCGGATCATCGTGTGGACACAGGCGACAAGGCCGGTGACATGATTCATCGGCACGGTGATGATGGTGCGGTCCTGCGGGCCAAGGCCCATGACCGTGACGAAGCTGGTGGCGGAATGGATCATGCCCAGCCCGGTCAGCATCGCGCCCTTGGGCACGCCGGTGGTACCCGAGGTGTAGAGGATGGTGGCCACGTCCTCCTCCTGCGCGGGAGAGGGGGCGGTGTGGGGCGCGCTGTGGCGCAGGGTGGTGTAATCCACGAACCCTTCGGCCTGACCGACCGACAGGCGGGTGCGCAGATCCGGCGTCTCGGCCGCTGC
>JAMWZG010000021.1:0-23439 GCA_024304855.1 Paracoccaceae bacterium | reverse complement strand
GGGGACGATGCCGGTCAGCCCCGCCTCGACCACCAGCGCGCAGGCGCCCGACTGGGTGAGCGCGTGGCGGATGCCGGGGATCTGTTCGCGGATGCTGAGCGGGACCAGCACCGCGCCCAGACGCGCCACGGCAAAGCAGAGCACCACGAAGGGCGCGCCATTGCCAAGAAGCAGCGCGACCCTGTCACCCGGACCCACCCCATGCGCGGCCAGACCGCCGGCGATGCGGCCCACTTCGGCATCCAGATCGGCATAGGTCAGGCGGGTGTCGCCATCGACAAGGGCAAGGGTGCCGGGATGATGCGCCACCGCCTCGGCCAGCATGGCGTCAAGGTTGTGGGGGCGGTCAGGATAGCAATCCACCACGCGCTGCCCGTAGTGGAGTTCTTTGCGAAGCGGTGGCGTGAAACCCATGATCCGTGGTCTTTCCCTGTGCTGTCGTCTGCGCGCCCCGAGAGTGAGTGCGCGGTGGTCAATCCCGGTGAGGGGGCACGAAATGCGCCAGATTGCGGCCCATGTCGGCTTTCGCGCGCTTGAGTTCCTCGCGCGCGATGACCTTGAGGTGCACCTCGTCCGGCCCGTCCAGAAAGCGCATCGCCCGGCCCCATGTCCAGAGGTAACTGAGCGGGGTGTCCGGTGTGATCCCGGCGGCCCCGAAGACCTGCATGGCGCGGTCCACCACCTGCGTCTGGAGCCGTGCCGCCATCACCTTGATCGCCGAGACATCGACCCGCGCGGCGCGCGCGCCGTCGCGGTCCATCTTCCACGCGGTTTGCAGCATCAGCAGGCGGGCGGCATCAATCTCGATCCGCGACTGGGCGATCCAGTCCTGGATATTGGCGTTATCGGCCAGCGCCTTGCCGAAGGTGCGCCGTTCCAGCCCGCGCTCGCACATCAGTTCCAGCGCCAGTTCGCATTGCCCGATGGTGCGCATACAGTGATGGATGCGCCCCGGCCCCAGACGGGCCTGCGCCAGCATGAAACCGTCGCCCTCGTTGCCCAGCATGGCATCGACGGGCACGCGGACATCGCGCATCACGATCTCGCAATGCCCCTCGGGCGCGTGATGATGCATGATCGGCACATCGCGCACCACCGTGAAGCCCGGCGTATCCATCGGCACGAGGATGAAGGAATGCTTGCGATGCTTGTCCGCATCGGGCGAGGGGTCGGAGACGCCGAAGACGATGCAGAGCTTTGCATTCGGGTGCTTGGCCCCGGTCGAGAACCATTTGCGCCCGTTGATGACATATTCATCCCCCTCGCGCCGGATCGTGGTGGCGAGGTTCGTGAGGTCCGATGAGGCGGCATCGGGTTCGGTCAGACCCACGACCGAGCGGATCTCGCCGCGCAACAGGGGATCAAGCCAGCGTTCCTTTTGCGCGGGCGTGCCGAATTGCATCAGGATTTCCATGTTGCCGGTGTCGGGCGCGTTGCAGTTGAAGACCTCGGGGCTCCATGGCACGCGGCCCATCGCCTCGGCCAGGGGGGCGTATTCCAGATTGGTCAGGCGCGTGCCGGGGTGATGCTCCTCCAGCTCGGGCGAGAACATGTTCCACAGGCCCGCCTCATGGGCCTTGGCCTTCAGCGGTTCGATCACCTCGGTCGGATAGGCTCCGGTATGGGCGATCTCGTGGTAGCGGCGGTTGGCGGGCAGGACGTGATCGGCCATGAAGGCATCGAGCTTGGCCTGCATGGCCTTGGTCTTGTCGGAATAGGCGAAATCCATTGTCGGCTCCTTCAGGGATGGCGGTCAGAGGCCAGCAACCTCTCGGCCAGGGCGGCGAAATCGGGGGCGAGAGCACCGACGGCGCGGGCATCGGCGCTGGCGGCCTGTCCGGCTGCGGCGCGCGCGGTGATCCCCTCGAGAATGACGGCCATGCGGAACATGGCAAAGGCGCGGTGCCACGGGGTCAGGGGCGCGGCGCAGCCGCCTGCGGCCAGATAGGCGTCAAGGAATGCGGCCCTGTCGGGCAGGCCCAGAGCGGCAAGGTCAAGCCCCGCCAGACCGCCCATCTGCGCGGGTGTCAGGTCATAGAACATCGCCCAATGGGCCAGATCCGCCAGCGGATCGCCCAGCGTGGACAGTTCCCAGTCCAGCACGCCGACAAGGCGGGCGGGGGCGGTGCCATACATGAGGTTGCCGATGCGGTAATCGCCATGCACGATGGTTGTCGGGTTCTGGACCGGGCCGGTGCTGGCGAAATGGCGGGACAGCGCGTCCATCACCGGGTGGCCCTGTTTGTCCAGTGCTGCCCATTGGCCGCACCAGCGGCGCACCTGTCGCGGGTAGTAATCGCCGTCGCGGCCGTAATCCGACAGGCCCAGTCCCCGCCAGTCAAGCTGATGCAGCCGCGCCAGAACGCGGGCCGCCTCAAGATGCAGGGTGCGGCGGTCTGCCGGGGCCAGATCGGGCAGCGCGCTGCTGTCGCAGACCTGCCCGTGCAGGCGTTCCATCAGATAGAAGGGGGTGCCGATGACCGAGCTATCCTCGACCATGCGCAGGACGCGTGGCAGTGGCAGGCCGCTGTCTTGCAGGGTTTGCAGGATGCGGAATTCACGATCGACGGCATGGGCGCTGGCCAGGGTGGCCCCGGCGGGTTTCTTGCGCAGCACCATGGCCTGCCCCTTGCAGGTCACGAACCATGTCGGGTTCGACTGGCCACTGTTGACGGGGGCCAGATCGACGGGGCCGCCCAGAAAACGCTCTAGGCTGTGCAGATCGAAATCGGGGGCGACGGTCACGCGGCACCCCGTGGAATATGGTGCAAAACGGCGCGGGAAAGGCTGGGTCTCGGCACGGGCGCTGTGCCCCTTCTTGAATTTAGTGTCCGACAATAAGGCATAGTCAGCCATTTTATGCCGGTCAATCCAAATTGCGGCGCTGCTGATGATCCTCCGGGGTTTCAGGGCGGGCGCATCAGCGGGTCGGGGCAGGGATCGATTGGCTGAAGGTCTGTTTTTCGTTTGATTTTGCTGGTTTGGGCGGGGAATGGGCGTCTTTCTGCGTGTTCGGGTGGGGGCGTGTTTCACCCTGCGTCACGGCTGCACAACGCAGTTGACAGATGACCAGAATCGCGACCATCCTGCATTTGTGTCAGACGTTAAGGGCCGATCATGATCTTGCGCCTTGTTATCATCCTGCAATCCGGCGAAGCGTGCCGGGCCAGCCGTGCAGACGGTTGCGCGCGATGAGTCTGACCGCGAAACCCATCCAGAGCCATTACGCCTATCAACAGATTGCCGAGGAGATTCAGGCGCGCATCCTGCGTGGTGAGTTGAAGCCGGGCGACCAGTTGCCCGGCGAGGCGGAACTGGGCGCGATGTTCGGCGTCACGCGGTCCACCGTGCGCGAGGGGTTGCGGCAATTGGAGAGCGACGGGCTGGTGCATCGGCCATCGCCCCGGCGGCTTGAGGTGACGGTGCCGCAGGCCGATCAGCTGACGACGCGCGCGGGCCGTGCGATGGCGCTGATGAAGGTGACGTTCCGCGAGCTGTGGCAAGTGACCATGGTGACGGAGCCTCTGGCCGCGCGGCTGGCGGCCATGCACGCCACGGGTGACGAGATCGAGATGCTGCAATTGCTTCATGCGGATCTGCTGGCCTCGGAGGGGCAGATGGCGCGGACCATCGCGCTGGACGAGCAGTTTCACACCCGCATCGCGGATATGGGCAAGAACCGTGTGCTGGGGCTGGCACGCGAGCCGATTGCCCTGCTGCTGTTTCGCGGCTTTGCCCAGATCGCGCCTTTCGCCCCGCAATTCTACAAGCGCCAGATCGAGGCGCATTCGAACATCATCGCCGCCCTGCGCGACGCGGATGGCGACCGGGCCGAGAAATGGGCGCGGATGCATATCGAGGATTTCTGGCGCGGTGCGCAATTGGCGGGGCTGGAGGATGCCATCGCCCTGAGCCCGCGCGCGGTCACGTGACCACGACCTTTTGACAGACAGGATTGATTTCATGCCATTTCAGACGATCACCACAGAGGTAGAGGACGGCGTCATGACCCTGACGCTGAACCGTCCGGATCGTCTGAACGCCTTCAACCGGCGGATGATGGATGAGATGATCGCGGCCCTTGATCTGGCCGATGCCGATGACGCGGTGCGCGCGCTGATCGTGACGGGGGCGGGGCGCGGGTTTTGCGCGGGCGTCGATCTGTCCGAGGAGGATGCCTTTACCGCCGCGAAGCTGGACCCCGCGACCCGGGATGCCGATGTCTGGGACAATCCCGCCAATCGGGACATGGGCGGGATGCTGGCGCTGCGGCTGTTCAACTGCCTCAAGCCGGTGATTGCGGCGGTGAACGGGCCGTCGGTGGGGATCGGCACGACGATGCAACTGCCGATGGATATTCGCATCGCCTCGGAGACGGCGAAGTTCGGTTTTGTCTTTGCGCGGCGCGGCATCGTGCCCGAGGCGGCCTCGAGCTGGTTTCTGCCGCGGATCGTGGGCATGTCGCAGGCGTTGGAGTGGTGTTACACGGGGCGGGTCTTTGGGGCGGATGAGGCCTTGGCGGGCGGGTTGATCCGGTCGGTCCATGCGCCGGATGCCTTGCTGGACGCGGCCCGCACGATTGCGCGCGAGATTGCCGACACTACCGCGCCGGTGTCGATCGCGCTGACCCGTCAGATGATGTGGCGCATGGCGGGGGCGGATCATCCGATGCGGGCGCATCAGATCGACAGCCGCGCCATTGCCGCGCGCAGCGTGTCCGGCGATGCGGCCGAGGGTGTGGCGAGCTTTCTGGAAAAGCGGGCGCCCGTTTTTCCAGACCGTGTGACGGCGCAGATGCCGGGGTTCTTCCCGTGGTGGGACGAGCCGGAATGGCATGTGAAGCGGCCGGAGGAGGCGTGAGATGACCGATGCGATCCTGATTGAACGGGCCGGGGCGGTCACGACCTTGCGGATCAACGATCCGGCCGCGATGAACGCGCTGACCCCTGCGATGGCGCAGGCGTTGCGGGCGGCGCTGCTGGCCGAGGCGCAGAGCGCGCGGGCGATCGTGCTGGCCGGACATCCGCGCGCCTTTTCCGCCGGGGCCAATCTGACGGCGGCGATGCCGGATGATCCGACCGGCTTTGACGTGGGCCTGACGCTGGAGGAGGATTACAATCCCCTGATGCTGACGATCCGCGACCTGCCGGTGCCCCTGATTGCGGCGGTGCAGGGGGCGGCGGCCGGGGTGGGGGCGTCCATCGCGCTGGCCTGCGACATCATCGTGGCGGGCAAGTCGGCCTATTTCCTTGAGGCTTTTGCCCGGATCGGTCTGATCCCCGATGGCGGGGCGACCTGGCTGCTGACCCGCGCCCTGGGCCGGGTGCGGGCGATGGAGATGATGCTGCTGGCAGAGAAAATCCCCGCAGCACAGGCGTTTGACTGGGGGTTGATCACGCGGCTGGCCGAGGATGATGCGGTGGAGGAGACCGCATTGGCCCTGGCGCAGAAGCTGGCGGCGGGGCCAAGCCATAGTCACAGGCTGATCCGCAAGGCGGCCTGGGCGGCGGCGGATGCGGATTTCGCGGCGACGCTGGCGACAGAGCGGATGTTGCAGAAACAGGCGGGTGAGGCGCCGGATTTTGCGGAAGGGTTGGCGGCGTTCAAGCAGAAGCGCCCGGCCCGGTTTCAGGGGTAACGCGGTTTTTGCCGATGTGGCCGGGTCAAGCCCGTCCGCATGGATCGCAAGGAGGACGACATCACGTCACGCGTGACGCGGTGAGACATGAAAATCAGGTGTAAATCAGGGAGGACACACACCATGACATCAAGATTGAAGACCATTCTGGCCGGTGCAACCATGCTGAGCATGGCCAGTGCCGCGCAATCGGCAGAGCTGACCTTTGCCGGTGGCTGGCCGCCGAACTCGGCCCCGACGGCGATGCTGGAGGAATTCGCGACCGCCGTGGGCGAGCTGACCAATGGCGAGGTTTCGGTGCGGGTGTTCCCGCTGTCGCTGCTGTCCTTTGCCGAGGCGAATGCCGGGGTGCGCGACGGGATTGCGGATATGACCGCCAACCTGATGGCCTATTTCCCGGCGGAATTCGCCAATTTCAACATGCTGGCCGAGTTCTCGGAACTGGTCGAGCTTGAGGAATTCTCGGGCGAGTTGAGCTCGACCGCCTTTGCCGGGGCGATCACGGAATATGTGTTCCAGAATTGCCCCGCCTGTCTGGGCGAGATCGACGGGCAGAACCAGGTCTATCTGGGGGCGGCCTCGACCACATCCTATGTGCTGCAATGCGTGGTGCCGCTGAGCACGGTGGCCGATTTGCAGGGCAAGCGTATCCGCACCGCCGGGGCCTATTGGGCGCGCTGGGCGGAAACCGTGGGCGCCACGCCGGTGTCGATGTCGGTGAACGAGACGCTGGAGGGGTTGAATCAGGGTGTGGTCGATTGCACCGCGTCGAACACCGCCGATTTCGTCAACTTCGGCTTCATCGACGTTGTGAAATACGTCTATGTCGGCCTGCCCGGCGCGCAGTTCAACGTGCCTTTCACGATGAACAAGGACAGCTGGAACGGTCTGTCGGATGAGAACAAGACCGCGATGCTGCGCGCCCATGCCAAGCTGGTGGCGGATATTTCCTGGGTCTATATCGAAGAGGCGCGTGCGGGCAAGGAACGTGCGCCGGGTCTGGGCATCGAATATACCGACGCCTCGCCCGAGCTGGTGGCGCTGAACCGTGACTTCATCTCGAAGGACAAGGAAGACGTGGCCCGGATCTATGCCGAGCGGTTCAACATCTCGACCGGGACCGAGTCCGCGGCGGCCCTGACCGAGGCTTTGGCCAAATGGACCGACCTGACCCGTGACGTGAGCAGCGCCGAGCAGCTGGCCGAGATCTACTGGAACGAGATCTTCTCGAAGATCGACGTGGCCACCTACGGCAAATAAGCCGCATCAGACGGCGACCAACAGCCGGGCACCGCGCGACGCGCCGGTGCCCGGCCCCATGACCGAGGGAGGCAAGTCATGTATGCGATCGGCAGGTTCCTTTCGTTTCTGTCCAAGTCGGCATCACTGATCGGGGCGATCTGCATCGTGCTGATGATGCTGCATGTCACCGCCGATGTGGCGGGGCGGTATCTGTTCAACGCGCCGGTGCCCGGCACCATCGTGACCGTGGCCAATTATTACATGGTCATCATCGTGTTCATCGCCATCGGCGTGGCCGAGGAGAAGCGCGCGCATATCTCGGTCGAGGTGCTGACCGATCTGATGCCTGAACGGGTGCAGCGTGTGTTGATGATCCTGTCCGGCATCCTGACGGTCTGGGTCGTCACGGTGCTGATGATCGGTGGCTATAGCGAGGCGATGAAGAAGACGCTGAGCGGGGCCAAGATGGAACAGGGCTCGCGCATGGTCGAGGTGTGGCAGAGCTATTGGCTGGTGCCGGTGGGGGCGGCGCTGATGGCGCTGATCGCGGCCTACCGCGTTGTCACCATGATCACCGGGTCGCGCAATGGCCTGAACGAAACAGATCTGGATGCGAAGTTCATAAATGAGTGATGTTGGAATCGGCCTTTCGGGCCTTGCCGCGCTGATTGCGCTGATTGCTGTCAGGGTGCCTATCGGGATCGCCCTGATCGGCGTGTCTTTCACCGGGCTGTGGTTGCTGATGGGACCGCGCATCGCCTGGGGCGCGCTGAGCATCGTGCCCTATCAGTTCACCTCGAGCTGGATTCTCAGCTCGATCCCGATGTTCCTGTTCATGGGATTCATCAGTTACCACACGCAGTTGACGCGCGGGCTGTTCAATGCGGCGCGGGTCTGGCTGGCGGCGCTGCCGGGCGGGTTGGCCATCGCGTCGATCTTTGGCGCGGCGGGTTTTGCGGCGGTGTCGGGATCGTCCATCGCCTGTTCGGCGGCGATGGGACGGATCGCCATCCCCGAGATGATCAAGCACAAATACCATCCCGAACTGGCGACCGGCACGGTAGCCGTGGCGGGCACCATCGGCGCGATGATCCCGCCCTCGATCATCCTGATCATCTATGGTGTGATCGCGCAGGTTTCGATCTCGCAGCTGTTTCTGGGCGGGGTCGTGGCCGGGTTGATGACGGCTGCGGGCTATATCGTGGTGGTGCTGATCCGGGTCTGGCTGAACCCTGCGCTGGCGCCCGAGCGTGACCAGAGCGTGACGCTGCGCGAGAAATTCGCCGCCCTGCGCCAGACCTGGCCGATTTTGCTGATCATGATCGGCATTTTCGGCGGGCTGTTCGGCGGTGTCTTTACCCCGACCGAGGCCGGGGCCATCGGCGCGTTCATGGCCTGTGTGGTGGCCATCTTCATGCGCGAGATGACGCTGGACCGTTTCATGCAGGCCGCGCGCGAGACGCTGATGACGACGGCGGCGCTGCTGATCATTGCCATCGGGGCCAGTCTTCTGACGCGGTTTCTGGCGCTGTCGGGGGCCGGGGATTTCCTGTCCTCGGGTATCCTGTCCATCGCGTCGGACCCGGTGATGCTGATGGTCGGGATCGTCTGCGTCTATCTGCTGATGGGGATGTTTCTGGAGCCGATTGGCGCGATGCTGCTGACGCTGCCGATCATCCTGCCGGTGGTGGATGCCGCCGGGTGGAGCCTGCTGTGGTTCGGGATCGTGCTGACCAAGCTGCTGGAGATCGGGATGATCACGCCGCCCATCGGGATGAATGTCTTTGTCATCAAGAGCGTGGTGGGCGATCTGGTCAAGACATCCGCGATTTTCCGCGGTGTGTTCTGGTTCATCGTGATGGACCTGATCCTTGTTGCGATCCTTTGCGCCTTTCCGCAGCTTGTGCTGACGCTGCCGGCGTTGCTTGGATGATCACGGACCCGGCCCGTGATGGGCCGGGCATGACACAGAACGACCAGAAGACAGGGAGTGAGGAATGCAGAGCGCAGATCATATCCGCCGTGCGCGCGGGCAACAGTTGGGCGACCTGCTGCGCCGTTCGGCGGCACGGTTCCCGGACAAGACCGCGCTGGTCTTTCGCGACCGGCGCGACACATTCGCTGAGCTGGACCGGGCGGTAAACAGGGCGGCCAACGCTCTGGCGGCGCGGGGGGTGGCCAAGGGCGACCGGGTCGCGCTGTTCAGCCATAACAACCGCGCCTTCGTGGTGTTGCGCTTTGCGCTGGCACGGCTGGGGGCGGTGACGACGCCGGTGAACTTCATGCTGAACGCGGCGGATGTGGCCTATATCCTGGAGCATTCAGGGGCAAGGATGATGATTGCCGAGGATGCGCTGTGCCCCATCGCCGATGCCGCGCTGGAGGAGATGGGCCGCACCATGCCGCGCTTTGCGATCCCCCATGCCGGTGTCGCGGTGCCCGCAGGATGGGAAGGGGTGGACAGTCTGCTGGAGGCGGCAGAGGCGGGCGAGGTCTGGCATGATGTCGGCCCCGATGATCCGATCCAGATGATGTATACGAGCGGCACGGAATCGCGGCCCAAGGGTGCGCTTTTGTCTTCGGCGGCGCTTTATGCGCAATATGTCAGCTGCATCGTGGATGGCGAGATGACCGCCGATGCCGTGTCGCTGCATTGCCTGCCGCTGTTTCATTGCGCGCAGCTGGACTGTTTCCTGAGCCCGGATCTGTATCTGGGCGCGACCTCGATCCTGCATGACAAGGCCGATCCGGCCGAGATGCTGGCGGCGGTCGAGGCGCATCGCGTGACCAAGCTGTTCTGCCCGCCGACCATCTGGATCGCGCTGCTGCGCCATCCCGATTTCGACACGCGCGACCTGAGCAGTCTGAACGCGGGCTATTATGGCGCGTCGATCATGCCGACGGCAGTGATCGAGGAACTGTCGCGCCGCCTGCCGGAGATGCGGCTGTTCAACTTCTATGGTCAGACCGAGATGGCCCCGGCAGCCACGATCCTGAAGCCGCAGGATCAGATGCGCAAGCTGGGGTCGGCCGGTCAGCCCGCGCTGAACGTGGAGACACGCGTGGTGGATGATGCGGACAACCCCCTGCCCGTGGGTGAGGTCGGTGAGATTGTGCATCGAAGCCCGCATCTGATTTCGGAGTATTACAACGACCCTGCCAAGACCGCCGAGGCATTCCGGGGCGGGTGGTTCCATAGCGGCGATCTGGGGCGGTTCGACGCGGATGGTTATCTCTATGTGGTGGACCGCAAGAAGGACATGATCAAGACCGGCGGCGAGAATGTCGCCAGCCGTGAGGTGGAGGAGGCGATCTTCCGTCATCCCGATGTCGCGGAGGTCGCAGTCTTTGGTGTGCCGCATCCCAAATGGATCGAAGCGGTGGTGGCCGTGGTCGTGCCCAAGGCGGGCAAGGATCTTTCGGCCGAGATGATCATGACCTATGGCCGCGAGGTTCTGGCGGGTTTCAAGGCGCCCAAGCATGTGGAGATTGTCACGCAACTGCCCAAGAATGCGAGCGGCAAGATCCTCAAGCGGGATCTGCGTGTGCAGTTTCAGGACAGTTTCGGTAAGGCGTGACGGTGACGGTATGACAGCTACGCCATGAAGGCCACGGCATGAAGGCAGGGCGCGCCGGTCAGAACCGGCGCGTCAGGCCGATGGCGGCGCGGGTGTTGTCATAGCTGTAGATGCTGTTGCTGGAGCGTTGCTTTTCGATGCCCAGTTCCAGCACCGGGGCAAAGCCCCCTATGGTCCAGTCGCGATGGGTCAGGCGGAGCTGCGCGATATGGCGGTCCTCCTTGCGCCTGATCCCGAAGAAGGGATCGGTGGCGTCGCGGGTCAGATGCCCGGTCGAGAGGTCAAGATCGGCCAGGACGCCGCCGCGAAAGGCATACTGCGCCCCGATGCTGATCATGGTGCGGTCGCCGCTTTCCCAGGGCAGGCGGCTGTCGCTGCGCTCCAGCGTCAGACCGAGGCGGAGCTGCATCTGACCCGAGACAAGATGCGTCAGGCGCAGCGCGGCCAGGTTGCGGGTCGTCCGGCGCAGCGCGGCCCCGTCGAAATCGGTGACATCATGCAGAAGGGTCAGGGCCACGCCGCTGCGCGCCTGCGCGCCGAGTGACCGGCTCCATGTCAGATAGCCACCCTGCGAGGTGGAATAGTCCTGCGCGTCGATCCACCGCTTGCTGAACAGAAGGCCGCCGCCGATGCGTTGGCTGCGGTCTGCGAAATGCACAAGGCCCAGTTCGGCGGTGGTTTGCACGTCATCGGGTGTCGTGCCTTCGAACAGCCGCGCCTCGGCGCTGAGGCCGATGCGGGCGCGCAGGTCGGGGCCAAGCGCGGGAAGGGCGGCGATGCCAAGGTTCAGCTTGACGCCCTGCGCCGCCTTGGCCTGCGCTTCGGGGCGCAGGCGGAAGGGCAGGTTGCCGATGAAGATCGTATCCGCCGCCGTGCGCCGGGCGGCGTTGCTTTCGGGGGTCAGTGCGATGCCGAAGCTGCCCTCCCATGTTTTCGTGCGGTCGATCCGGTCGATGCGGCGGGCAATCTCTTGGCCCAGATCGCTGTCCAGACCGGCGCCGCGCGCGAGGTCATAGTGGTAGCGCGCCCTGTCGGTCTGACCGGCGCGTTCCAGGGCTGCGGCCAGTTCGACGCGGAAGGTGGCGTTTTCAGGGGCCAGCGAGACCAGCCGTTCCAGATGGGGCAGGGCGGCGCGGGGCCGGTCGGACCGGGCCTGCGCCATGGCCAGTGCCCAGAGCCTGCGCAACTCCTGCGCCCTGTCGGCCTGCGGACCAAGGGTGGTGAGGGCTGTGATGCCGTCCTCGGCTGCGCCGTTCAGGATCTGCGCCTCGGCTTGCCGGATCACGCGGTCAGGCGTTGTCGGCTCTGCCCCCGCCGCATGTGGCAGGGGCAGGGCGAGGCAAAGGCCAAGCGTCACCGCAAGGAACAGGGGCCGGAGGTTCGGGCCGCGGGTCCGTCGCGTGGCCGGGGCTTTGCCGGGCAGGGTCACTGACGTTCGAGGTAGTAGCTGCCGGCAATTGCGCCGTCGAAGATCGCGGGGCCGGAGGTGCTGGCATTGTTGAAGCCGCCCGAGACGGCACCCGTTGCGGCGCTGGCACCGGCCCCGAGGAAGTTGCCGCCGAGGGTCACGGTGGCATCGACCGTTTCGGCCTCCTGGCTGAGTTGACCCGACAGGGTGACGTTCATCGCGCCGGTTTGCACTTCGGGGATGGTGATCCCGCCGATGGTGCTGCTGGGGATGACGTTGCGTGCGATCGTGCCGGCGAAACTGTTATCGACTGAGAGGGTGCCGTCAATGGCAGTGAAATCGCCACCCGTGGCACGGCCCTGGAAGTTCGAGGCGGTGCCGCTGAAGGGGTTGGTGGTCTGGCCGTCGGTCCAGTCCACGGCAAGGTTCAAATCGCCCACCACTTCACCCACCACGGCAGAAGCGTCGGTCACATCGGCGCGCATCTGACCTGTATAGGTGGCCTGAATGGCCGTCGGCATGTCCGAGGTCGGGGCAATCGCGCTGACGCGGTCGAACTCGGCCTGAAACCCGGAGGAACCTGCCGGACCGCTGGTGCTGGCCGTGCCGCCACCGTTGCTGCTGCCAAGGCAGCCGGCGACTGCGGTGCTGGCCAACAATGCCAGGCTGAAACGCATCACTCTGGAATCAATCATTTTCTGGATCTCCCGTTGAAAAATAGGTGATCCCGATATGATGGCCGGACTTTGGCCTGTCTCCCCCCTGTTCAGGGGTAGGCAGGACAGAAAATATCCCGCTAAGGTGGAGTATTGGACATGAAATGATTGAGATGACCCTTTCAGGACAGCATTGATGAAGCAGGCCTCTCCGATCCTTGTGGTCTTTGCGACAGTGGCGCTTGGCTTTGCCGCGACTTTGCTGGTGTTGTGGACGGCACTGCATCAGCCCTGGATCGGCCTGACCCTGACGGATGCGCCGGGTGAGGGTATCCATGTCGCGGCGGTTGATCCTGCCGGTCCTGCGGCGGGGATCATCCGGCCGGGGGATCGCCTGCTGGAGATGCGGCCCGCCACGGCACCCGAGGCATGGGGGCTGCATCTGACTCCGCAGGACAAGATCGAGGAGCCGGATTCCCTGCAAGACCGGCAGGTCTTTGGCAGTTTTCTGGAGCGCCAGGACCGGATCGCCGCGATGCTGGCGCAGGGGGCGGTGGTGGTGCGGGTTGCGCCTTCTGAAGGGGGCGTTGCAATGGCGGTGGCGCATCCGCTGACACCCGCGCAGAGCAGGCCTGTCGCATCCCTGCCTGCGGTGTTTTGGGTGCAGGTCGGGGTCGGGCTGGTGGGCATCGTGCTGGCAGGCTGGGTCATGGCCCTGCGGCGGCAGGACCGGGCGGTGCAGTATTTCCTGCTGGCTGGCGCGGGGCTGATGCTGTCGGCCCATGCCGCCGCGATTTACAGCACCCGCGAGCTGGCCTTGCCGCGCGAGACGTTCACGCAGATTTCACGGGTGAATTTCGGTGGCACGCTGTTGTTCGGAATCGGCATGATCAACCTGTTTCTGCTCTATCCCACACGGCTTGTCGGCCTTTGGGGGCAGATTGCCGTGGTCGCGGTGTTCGGGGCCAGTATCATGGCCATCTGTCTGGATTGGCCCGAGGCGTTGCAGAACCGGCAGATGCCGGTGGCCGGGGCAATGCTGGTGCTGCTGGTGGCGATACTGGTGCAGGTCTTTGTGAACCGCCGCAATCCGACCGCGCGGGCCATGCTGGGCTGGTTCGGGCTGGCTGTGCTGATCGGGGCGGGGGGCTTTGGCCTGACCGTGACGCTGCCCATACTGCTGGGCAATGCACCGCGCCTGTCGCAGGGCTATGCGTTCTTGTTCTTTCTGGTCATCTTCGCGGGGCTGGCCATGGGGGTCGCGCGGTATCGGTTGTTCGATCTGTCGGAATGGTCGTTCCGCATCCTTTTCTACATCGGCGGGGTGGTGCTGCTGCTGGGGCTGGATGCGGCGCTGATCTACATGGTGGCGCTGGACCGCGTTCCGGCGCTGGGCTTGTCGCTGGCGCTGGTGGGGTTGCTGTATCTGCCCTTGCGCGATGGCTTTGGCCGGTGGTTGCGGCGGGATCGGGATCTGGGGCGGGAGGAGTTGTTCGCGCTGGTCACGGAGGTGACGCTGGCCAATGCGGCCAAGGATCGCGGGGCGGCCCTGAACACGCTGTTGCAACGCCTGTTTGATCCGCTGCGGATCGAGGATGTGCCGCCTGCGTCCGGCCCTGCCCGGTTGCTGGAGGCGGGAGAGGCGCTGGACATTCCGATGCCGCAGGGCCTGCCCGGGCGGCGACTGTATTGGGCGGGACGGGGGCGGCGGCTCTTCTCGCGGCAGGATGAGCATCTGGCGACATTGGTGATCCGGATGCTGGACCGCACCATCGCGCGGCAGCGCGAGCGGGATCAGGCGGTCGAGATGGAACGGTCGCGGATCAACCGGGACATGCATGACAATATCGGGGTGCAGCTTCTGGGGGCGCTGCATTCGCCGGACCGGGATCGCAAGGACAGTCTGATCCGGCAGACCCTGGCGGATCTGCGGCAGATCATCTCGCGTCCCGCGACCGAGGGGGCCGTGCTGTCAGGGCTTCTGGCGGATCTGCGCGGCGAGTTGGGCGAGCATCTGGAGGCGGCGGGGATCGCGCTGTCCTGGGAGGATCACGGTCTGACCGATGCGGCAGCGCCTGACATCGCGCTGGAGCCGCCGGTGGCGCAGACCTTGCGCGCCTTGCTGCGGGAAAGTGTCAGCAACATCCTGCGCCATTCCGGGGCGGGGCAGGCGCGGATCGTGATTGCCGCCTCGGTTGTCGGGCCCGAGGGGGACAGCCGCCCGCTGTCCCTGGCGATCGAGATTGCGGATGATGGCCACAGCCCGCCAGAGACTTGGCGCAGTTCCGGCAACGGGCTGGCCAACCTGCGCCACCGGATCGAGGTTTGTGGCGGCACGATGAAATTGCTGCGCGAGGTGCAGCGCACCTCGGTGCAGGTGGCCTTGCCCGTGCAGTGCGAGAGGGCGCCCGTCTCCTTGAGCGGTCGGGCGGCGGGCTGATGCGGGTTCTGATCGTCGAGGACGTGGCAGAGACGCGGCGCTGGCTGGCCGGGATCGTTGCCGAGGCCTTTCCGGGCGCGCAGATCGCCACCGCCGAGACGCTGCGCATGGCGCGCGGTCTTTTGCAGCACCCCTGCGATCTGGCGTTGATCGACCTTGGCCTGCCGGATGGGTCGGGTCTGGATCTGCTGCATCAGATCCGCAACAGCGGTGCGCCGACGGTCTGTGTGGTCACGACCGTGATGGGCGATGATGCCAGCGTCGTGGGGGCGCTGTCGGCGGGGGCCATGGGCTATCTTCTCAAGGAGAATCCGGCCGGGATTCTGGTCCGGCAACTGGCGCAGATCCATATCGGCTCGCCCGCGCTGTCGCCTTCCATCGCGCGGCGGATCATGGAGCATTTCAGCCTGACCGGCCCGGCGCATGTGCCCGAATGTCAGTTGACCGAGCGCGAGACCGAGGTTCTGGCGCTGATTGCGCGCGGTCTGCGCAATGCCGAGGTGGCCGAGACGCTGGGCCTCGCGCAGACCACGGTGGCGAGCTATATCAAGTCGGTCTATCGCAAACTGGGGATCTCGTCGCGGGCGGAGGCGTCCTGGCACGCGACGCGGCTGGGCCTGACGCAGAAGGATGACCATCGCAACGGCAAGTGACGTGATATAGGGACAGGGATCACAGCCGAAGCGGAGGGGCCGGGATGCGGAGCAGATGGATCACGTTGCATTCCTGCCGGATGCGCCTGCCTGATGCGCGGAAGCGCTGACATGGCGCGCGCGCGACAGCAACGGTTCTGGAACCGTATCGCGGCCCGCTATGCGGCGCGGCCCTTGAAGAACCCCGCCGCCTATGAGGCGATGTTGCAAGCGGTCGCGGCGCGGTTGACGCCAGAGCAGCGCGTGCTGGAACTGGGCTGCGGCACGGGGGGCACGGCGATCAGGCTGGCCCCCGGCGTGGCGGAATGGGTGGCCACGGATTTCGCGGCCGGGATGCTGGACATCGCCCGCGCCAAGCCGGGGGCCGCTGCGGTGCGCTTTGTCCTGACGGATGCGCAGGCCGCTTTCGACGGTGGCCCCTATGACATTATCTGCGCCTTCAATGTGTTGCATCTGGTGGATGACCTGCAAGGCCTGTTGCGCGCCGCCCATGACGCCCTGCAACCGGGCGGGCTGTTGATCACGAAAACCTGGTGTTTCGCGGATCTGCCGTGGCAGATGCGGTGGCTGTTCACGCTCTTGCGGTGGGTGGGTCTGTTTCCGGTGGCGCGGATGCTGGACGGTGTCGGTCTGCGGCAGGCCATTCAGGCGGCCGGTTTTGCCATCGTGGAGGAGCGGGTCTTTGGTGAATATCCGCAAAACCCCTATCTTGTGGCGTGGAAGACCGGGGCCTGAGGTGACGCGCGGGCAAGGCGTGCCGGGGGCTTTGTTCCTCAGATCCTCAAGCCCTCAGCCACGCGCGGGTTGCGGATCGGGTTCGATATGGATGGTCAGGCTGCAATCGGGCAGCGTCTTGGCCAGTTGCGCCTCGATCCGGTCGCAGATGCAATGGGCATGATCCACGGTCATGCTGGCGGGCACGACAAGATGGACATCGGCAAAGATCTGGCGTCCGGCGCGGCGGGCGCGCAGGTCATGCACATCCGTCGCCTCTTGCGCGTGGCCCGCGATGGTCTGGCGCAGCGTGGTCATGATGTCCTCGGGCGGGGCCTCGTCCATCAGGCCACGCCCGGCGGACCACAGGACTTTGGCCCCGGTCAGCAGCACATGCAGCGCGACAAGGCAGGCCGTGGCAGGATCAAGGATCGCCCATCCCGTCAGAAGCGCGGCCAATGTACCGCCCAGCACCCCCAGTGAGGAGATGACATCCGACAGCAGATGATGGCCATCCGCCTCGAGCGCCGGCGAGAGATGGCGGCGCCCCTCGCGGATCAGGATGATGCACCACAGCCCGTTCACGACCGAGGCGGCGGCGTTCAGCGCCAGACCGGCCGGGCCAGAGGTCAGGACGGGCGGCGAGGCAAGGCCCGCGATGGCCTGTTGCAGGATCACAAGGGCGGCGGCGATGATCAGCCCGCCTTCGATGGCGGCGCTGAGGAGTTCGGCCTTGGCATGGCCGTAAGGATGGGTGCGGTCCACCGGACGCGCAGCATAGCGCACGGCCAGAAGGGTGGTGACGGCGGTAGCGACGTTCACAAGGCTTTCCAGCGCATCCGACAGCAGCGCGATCGAGCCTGTGACCCACCACGCCAACAGCTTGAGCAGGAGCACAAGGCCGCCCACGCCGATACTGGTGGCGGCAATGCGTTGCAGGCGGCGGTTGCGGTTGGGCTGCATCGGGGCCTCCGGCCTTGCGAGGGTGAAAAAGCGCCGCCACGCAGAGCGGGCGGCGCAGTCGGGGAGCGTGCGGGGGTGTTTGCCCCCTGTCGGCGTGAGGGTCAGTTCGGCGCGATATCCGTGGACAGGCCGACGTAGTTCAGCGGATGCGGGGCATAGCCCTTGATGCTGTTGGCATTCACGTCGAAGGCGGTTTCGTTGATGATGAAGACCGACACGGTCTTGTCATAGAGATACTGCGCCAGTTCCGCATAGCCGGCATAGCGCACCGCCGGATCGGCGCTGGCATTGATCGCGGCCAGTTTGGCGTCGAAATCGGCGTTGCAATGCTGGCTGATGTTGAAGCTGCCCTCGCAGCTGTAATCCGCCCCGAGAAAGCCGCCCGGTTCCGGCGCATCGGTCAGATAGCCGCGCGACATGAAGGCCATGTCATAGTTGCCCGCCAGCATATCCGGCTCGAGTGCCGCATATTCGGCAAGGCGGATGGTGGCTTTCAGCCCGACCTCGGCCAGCATGGCCTGCACCACCTCGCCCATCGTGGCGAGTTCCTTCTTGGTGTTGTAGATCAGGAAGTTGAGTTCGGTGCCCTCGGCCACGCCAGCCTCGGCCAAGAGGGCGCGGGCGCGGTCCAGATCGCGGGTCGGGACGGCCACATCCTTGGGTGCCCAGGGCTCCTCGGGCCGGAAGGGCGAGGCGGCCGGGTTGGCCAGACCTTCGAACACGGCATCGTCGATCGCCTGCGTATCCAGCGCCAGCTTGATGGCAAGACGCACGCGTTCATCATTGAGGGGCGCCTTGTCATTGTTCAGCAGAAGCTGAACGATGCGCGGGGTGGCCACTTCGGAGACGGTCAGATTGCTGTCGGCCTTGAGCTGCGCGACGGCATAGGCGGGCACATGGCGCACCACCTGCGCCTCGCCCGAGCGGACCATGGTCGTGCGGGTATCGGCATCGGGGACGAAGCGGATCGTGGCCCCGGCAATCTGCGGCTTGCCGCCCCAGTAGTCGGGGTTGGCCTCCAGCGTCATCGACTGTTCGGCATCGACGGCCGTGATCTTGAACGGGCCGGTGCAGGTATTGACCGGGTTGATCCCCTTGTCGGTATAGGCGGCCGGCGACAGGATCGCGGCGGGCGGCGAGGCGAGGCGACCCGGCAGCGTGACCAGCGGCGCGACGGTGGTGATGGTCACGGTCATCGGGCCGGTCGCTTCGACCGAGGCCACGATCTTGGGCGAGAAGGCGCGGGCGGGCACTTCGGCGGCCAGCAGCCTGGTCAGCGCATTCGCCACAGTCTCGGCGTTCAGGGCGGTGCCGTCATGGAAGGTCACACCCTCGCGGATGGTGAAATCCCAGGTCAGGTCGCCGGTCTGGGTCCAGGCGGTGGCCAGGCCCGGCTCGACCGTGATGTTGTTGGAGATGCGGGTCAGCCCCTCATAGCAGCCGGCGCGTTTGGCCAGCCACGAGTCATCGGCATGAAGCGCCCAGTTGGCGGCGGGACCGAAAGCCTCGGTCAGGGTGATCGTCGTCTCTGCCGTGGCGGGCAGGGCGAACAGCATCGGCAAGGCGACACTGGCGGTGAGGCGCGAAAGAATGGACATGTGTTTAACCCCTGAATGGACGTTGTGCAGACCATGCGCCGGTTTCTGAAGCCCGGCTGATGTCTGGGATCAGGTTAGGAAGTCCCGCACCGCAGCATTTGCCGTTTGCGCCGAGCGGGGCAGAATCTTTTGCGAATGTCAGTCGCCCTGCGGCACATAGGCGGCATGGGTGTTCCAGTGGCGGCAGCGCACGAAGTGATCTGACCCTGCCTGTTTCAGCGCCGGTTCAAGCCGGGTGCAATCGTCCTGCGCATAGGGGCAGCGCGAAGCGAAGCGGCAGCCTTCGGGCATGTTCAGCGGGCTTGGCACCTCGCCCTCGCGCAGGTGGCGCGTGAGGTCGATGCCGCCGCGTTCCAGCAGGGCCGAGGCAATCAGCGCGCGGGTATAGGGATGGGCGGGATGGTCGAACAGGTGATCGCGGCGGGCCAGTTCGACGACCTTGCCCGCATACATCACGGCGATGCGGTCGCACATGTAGCGCACGACGCGCAGGTCATGGCTGATCATCAGCATGGTCAGGCCACGTTTCGCGCGCAGGTCCATCAGCAGGTTCAGGATCTGCGTGCGCATCGAGGCATCCAGCGCCGAGGTCGGTTCATCGCAGACCAGAAGCTGCGGCTCCAGAAGCAGCGCACGTCCGATCACGACGCGCTGCAACTGACCGCCCGAGCATTGCGCGGGCAGGCGGTCGTGGAACGAGGCGTCAAGACCGACCTCGGCCAGCATGGCCAGCACCCGTGCCCGGCGATCTTCGGAGGTGGTGCCGATGCCATGGGCCGCGAGGGGGGCCGCCATGGCGGTGCCGATGGTCATGCGCGGGTCCAGCGCGCCGTAGGGGTCTTGAAAGACCAACTGCACCTCGGGGCGGCGGCGGCGTAGTGCTTCGCCCCGGGGGGCCAGCCAGTCGCGGCCATCCAGCGTGACCTGCCCCGCCGTTGCCGATGTCAGCCGGGTGATGACCTTGGCGAGGGTGGATTTGCCGCAGCCGCTTTCGCCGACGATGCCCATGATCTCGCCCTTGGGGATGCGCAGTGTCACCCCGTCCAGCGACTTGATGGGGCGGGTGCCGCGAAAGCTGCGGGCGGCATAGTATTTGCACAGCCCATCCACCGACAGAAAGGAGGCATCGGCCTGTGACAGATCTTCGTATTCCGCGGCGGCGCGGCGGGCGATGGCGGGAAGGCGGGCGTTCATCATGCGGCACTCGCTTGGGTCTGGCTGGCATGGCAGCGCACGGCGTGATCCGTGCCAAGGCCGATCAGGCCCGGTTCGGCGCCGCAGCAGCGATGGTGAAGGTGGGTGTCGCCCTGCACCACATGGCAGCGCGGGGCATAGCGGCAGCCACAGGCGATGTCGCGCGCCGTGGCCCCCGAACCGGGGATCGAGAGCAACCGGCCATCCGCCTCGGGTTCCAGCAGGGAACAGCGGATCAGGGCGCGGGTATAGGGATGCTGCGGATCAGCCATGATCTGCGCGGCGGGGCCTTCCTCGACGATGCGGCCGGCATACATCACGGCGATGCGGTCAGCGAAGGCCTGCACCACGGTCAGGTCGTGGGTGATCAGCAGGATGGCGAAGTTGCGGCGCGCCTGTTCCGCCTTGAGCAGTTGCAGGATCTGCGCCTGCACGGTCACATCCAGCGCGGTGGTGGGTTCATCCGCGATCAGCAGTTCCGGCTCTGCGGCAAGGGCCGTTGCCATCATCACGCGCTGCGCCATGCCGCCCGACAGCTCGAACGCATGGGCCTTGGCGCGGGCTTCGGGGGCGGGGATGCGGACGTTGCGCATCAGGTCGATCACGCGGGCAAAGGCGGCGCGGCGGGCCATGCCCTTGCCCAGGATCAGGGGTTCGGCCACCTGCGTGCGGACGCGGGCGGTGGGGTCCAGCATGGCCTGCGGCTGCTGGAACAGCATCCCGATGCCCGCCCCCCGCATCCGGTTCAGCGCGGCGGGCGACATGGTCAGCACATCCTGCCCGGCAAAGGCAATCTCGCCCCCGGTGATGCGCAGGCCGCGCGGCAGAAGCCGGGTGATCGACAGCGCGGTAAGGCTTTTGCCCGAACCGCTTTCGCCCACCAGTGCCAGCACCTCGCCCCGTCTGACGGTCAGGGACAGCCCGTCGATCAGCGGTGCGCCGCCGGTGGCAGAGGCGACGGTCAGGTTCTGGACGGACAGTAGCGGCGCGTGATCCGTTGTCATGGGGATGTCCCTCAGTCTTTGGGTTTGGTGCGGTCGATCTCAAGACCGTGACCGATCCATGTGACCGACAGCGCGGTGATGAAGATGGCAAGGCCGGGCGCGATCATCAGCATGGGCGCGCGGTCCAGATAGGGTTGCGCGGCGGCGAGCATAAGCCCCCAGTCGGGCGCGGGCGGTTGCACGCCAAGCCCCAGATAGGACAGGCCGCCCACGGTGATCAGCTTGTGGCCGAAGCGCAGGAAGGTGACAGCCGAGATCGGGCGGATCAGGTTCGGCAGAAAATGCCGGATCAGGATGAAGCGGCGGGTCATGCCCAGCACCTCGGCGGCGCGGATGTAATCCATCGCGTTGACCTGGAGTGCGAGGCCCCGCGACAGCCGGGCATAGGGGGTCCAGCCGACGATGGTCAGCGCCACGATCAGCGTCACATGGCCGGGGCCGAAGATCGCCACCAGAAAGATGGCGATGACCGTGTCGGGGATGGCGATCAGAAGATCGACGATCCGCATCGAGATTTCCTCGAACCAGCCGCCCAGACGGCCTGCGAGGATGCCGATGGACACGCCGATCACCACCGAGATCAGCACCGACAGCGCGGCGATGGTGACGGTGAAGCGCCCCCCCTCGACCAGCCGGGCAAAGACATCGCGGCCCAGGTTGTCGGTGCCCAGCCAGTATTGCCCGGACGGTGGTTTGAGGCGCTGGATGATGTCCTGTTTCGCAGGGTCCAGCGACCAGATCGCGGGGCCAAGGATCAGCACGGCAAGGATGGTGCCGAAGATCACGCTGCCTGCGGCGAAGGTCCAGTGCCTTGTGCCCAGAAAGCGGCGCAACGGTCCGTGGCCGGGTGGGGTGGCCGGTTCTGTGGTGGTGGCCTGTCGGGAAAGGGTGATGTCAGCGGCCATTGGCGCCCCGCAGCGATGGGTTGATGACGACGTAGAGGATGTCGGCCAGCGTGTTGATGGTGATGGCCAGTGCCACGATGGCGACGAAGCCACCCTGCAACAGGGGGATGTCCTTGTTGATCACCGCCTCATAGAACAGCCGCCCCATGCCGGGGATGGCAAAGATCACCTCGATCACGACAGAGCCGCCCAGCAGGCTGGCGAACCAGAGCGAGAAGAAGGTGACGACCGGGATCGAACCATTGCGCAGCCCGTGGCGCAACACGGTCTGCGGCATCGACAGGCCGCGCGCGCGGGCGGCCGTGATATAGGGCGCGTTCAGCACGTCGATCATCGCGGCGCGGGTGACTTGGGTGAAATAGGCCATGGGCCGGATCGACAGCGCCAGCGCGGGCAGGATCACCGAGGTCGGGCCGAACCAGCCCGAGGAGGGCAGCGCCCCCAGATGCAGCGCGAAGATCAGGATCAGGATCGGCGCCAGCCAGTATTCGGGGATTGCCACGAAGGTCTGCACCAGCAGCGTCACGCCGCCATCCACGCGCCCACCGGGGCGCATCGCGGCCAGCGTGCCCATCGGCAGGGCCACGGCCACCGCAATGGCCAGCGCCGACAGTGCCAATGTAGCCGAGACGATCAGCGCGCTGCCGATCTCGTGGATCACGGGCTGGCGCGAGGCGAAGGAATTGCCGAAATCGCCCTGCACCGCATTGCCCAGCCAGATCAGGAATTGCATCGGCAGAGGTTGATCCAGCCCCAGCTCGCGCCGGAGCGCCTCGACCTGCGCGGGGTCAAGGGCAAGATCGCTGCCATGCGACAGAAGGATGGTGCGGGCCGGATCGCTGCCACTGGCCATGGGCACCAGAAAGGCCAGAAGCGAGACGCAGAGCATCATCAGGATCAACATGGCCACGCGTTGCAGCGCGATTTTCCACATCAGGCGGACCTCCCGGAATAGGCCTTGCAGGCATTGCACATGATCGACGCAATGCGTTGGCACATGATTTCGTTCTTGGCGCCTAGAATGACGGGTTCTGCCGTGTTGCAGTTATCGTCCCGCATCGGTTTGCGGTGATGCCTGTCTGATTTTGCGGGCTGGATCGGCATAATCTGCTGCCTGTCATGATCCAAACTGCCGACAGGAAGAGCCATGGCGAAGGGGCCGCAGCGGAATGCAGGTGACGGACGGGGTGCAGGCAGAGAAGGTGCAGGCGGAATTGCCGCGCGCGGGGCGGGCGATGGTTCTGGCCGCCTTGATGGTCACGCAGACCTTTGGCTGGGGCACCGGGCTGACGCTGCTGGGGGTTCTGGGTCAATCCATCGGCGCGGATCTGGGCCTGTCGCAGGGGCTGGTCTTTGCGGCGGCGATCGTGCTTTACGGCGGCGCTGCCGTGACCGGGCCTTTGGCCGGGCGTCTGGCGGACCGGCTGGGCGGGGCCTGGCTTCTGG
>JAMWZG010000209.1:4174-5339 GCA_024304855.1 Paracoccaceae bacterium | reverse complement strand
GCCGCCCGCCCAAGTCGTTGACGATCCCCGAGGAAATGGCAAGGCCAAGCCCCACCCCCTCGCCCGGCTTCTTGGTCGTGTAGAACGGCTCGAACAGGTTCTCCAGATCCTTGATCCCCTCGCCATTGTCGCGCACCGTCAGCGTGGCCGTCTCGCCCGCCGCCAGGATGATGTCGATCTCCGGCTCGGCCACGGTCTGCGTCGCGTCCATGGCGTTGCGCAGCAGGTTGATCAGCACCTGTTCGATACGGATGCGATCCCCCATCACCATCACCGGATTGTCGGGCAGCGCACGGGTGATGCGGATGCGCCGCTGCTTCAACTGCGGCTCCATCATCGACAGGGCCGAAGCCAGCGCCTCGCCCATGTTTACAGGGGTCAACTGGTCGCCGCTCTTGCGCGCATAGGACTTGAGCTGCCGCGTGATCGCCCCCATCCGCTCGATCAGATCGTCGATCCGCTGGAACGAGGACAGCGCCTCCTCGGGCCGGTTGCGCCGCAGCAGCAGCCGCGCCCCCGCCAGATAGGTTTTCATCGCCGCAAGCGGCTGGTTCAGCTCATGGCTGACGGCGGCCGACATCTCGCCCAAAGCCGCCAGTTTCGAGCTTTGCGCCAGCGTCTGTTCTGCCACCGCCAGCGTCTCCTGCACCTTCTCGCGTTCGGCGATTTCCCGCTGCAACCGCGCGTTCAACAGGCGCAGTTCCGCCGACTCGCGCTGGAACAGCGCCACCCGCACCGCGTTCTTGCGGCTGACCAGATAGAAGGCCAGCGCCAGCAGGATCGCGAATCCCATGATCTCCAGCGCCAGCACACCGTTCACCCGCTCGCGCACGCTGGTGTAGGTGGTGAAACTGGCGATGCGCCAGCCCCGGAACGGGATGCGCCCCTCCATGCGGATCACGGCCTCGCCCTTGACATAGGCATCGGCCGGCAGCGCGGTCCAGTCGGCGGTCGCCTGAATGGCGCGCTGGATGGCGCTTTCGGGCGGCTGCTCGGACAGGGCATCCGCTTCGCTCATCCCGCGCCAGCGCGGCTCGGTCGCCAGCACGATGATCCCCTCGGAATCCGTGACCAGCACCGCATCCGAAATCCCGGCCCAGGCGCGTTCGAATTTTTGCAGATCGACCTCGACGACGATCACGCCCAGCCCCTGCCCCTTGTCCGC
>JAMWZG010000209.1:0-4164 GCA_024304855.1 Paracoccaceae bacterium | reverse complement strand
CCCGCCGCTGCACGGTAAAGATCGTGTCCGTGGCGCGCAGCGCATCCACGAAATAGGATTCGCGCCGGTAATTCGTGCCCAGCTTGTTGCGATCGGTTGACGCGACAACACGCCCATCCCGGTCCAGCAGCATCAACGAGGCCGCGCCAATCTCCTCGACGAAGGAGATCAGGCGCTGCGTGGACAGCGAATAATCCTGCGTGGACAGCGCCGAAATCAGCGTGGGGTCGCGCGCCAGAAGCTGCGGCACGATGGCGTTGCGGCGCAGCTCGCTCAGCAGGTTGCCGCTATAGAGCGCCAGCCGCAGCTCGGCCCGGTTGCGCGTCGTCTCGGTAAAGCGATCCGTTAGCATCCGGTTGGTCACGGCAATCGTGACCACCGCGATCAGCATCAGCAGACCCAGCGCCAGACGCCCGCGCCAACTGACCGTTCCGGTGCCCGTCGCAGCCCTGCGGCTGCGGCGCCCCTGTCCCGGTCTGTCTGCCGTTGCGCGGCCGCGTGAGAAGATCATGAACCGACCCTACGCAAAGCCGGCCGCGCGCTCAAGTCAGGCTGCGGTCAGGGCGCCCACCAGACCGGCGAAGATCTGCCGCCCGTCGGTGCTGCCCTGCGCCTCCTCGGCGGCGCGCTCGGGATGGGGCATCATGCCCAGAACCCGGCGGTTCGCACTCAACACGCCCGCGATGTCCATGGCCGAGCCATTGACCGGCTCGCCATAGGTAAAGGCGATGCGGTCCTCGTCGCGCAGCGCCGACAATTCCTCGGCGCTGGCCGTGTAATTGCCATCGTGATGCGCCACCGGAACCCGCAGGGTCTGCCCGGCCTGATAGCCATCCGTAAAGACGCTGTCGGTGCTGGCCACGGTCAGATCAATCGTGCGGCAGACGAATTTCAGCCCCGCATTGCGCATCAAGGCACCGGGCAGCAACCGCGTCTCGGTCAGAACCTGAAACCCGTTGCAGATCCCCAGCACATAGCCGCCGCGCCCGGCATGGGCGACCACGGCCCGGCAGATCGGCGAATTGGCGGCAATCGCGCCGCAACGCAGGTAATCCCCAAAGGAAAAACCGCCCGGTATCCCGACCACATCCACGCCATCGGGCAAGGATGTATCCTTGTGCCAGACGCGGCTGACGCGCGCCCCGGCCTGCGCAAAGGCCACGGTCAGATCACGGTCGCAATTCGACCCCGGAAAGGTAATGACCGCCGCGTGCATCAGCCGATCTCCACCGTGTAGCTTTCGATCACCGTATTCGCCAGCAGCGTCTCGCACATGCGCGCAACCTCGGCGCGGGCGGCCTCGGGGTCGGTCTGGTCCAGATCCAGCTCGATCACCTTGCCCTGACGCACCCCGTTCACCCCGGCAAACCCCAGCGTGGACAGCGCGTGGCGCACCGCCTCGCCCTGCGGGTCCAGAACCCCGTTCTTCAGCATCACATGCACTCGTGCCTTCATCGCTCGCTCTCCGGTCTGGCTCAGGCGCAGGCGCCCTGTTTCTTCTTGCTTTCAATATCCATCCCGCCACCGGCAGCAGCGGACCGGCAGATCAGTTGATCAGTGTCGGTTTGGTCATCGGTGTCGCGGTCTTGGGCATGACACCCAGACGGCGGGCCACTTCGGAATAGGCATCGGTCAGACTGCCCAAATCGCGGCGGAACACATCCTTGTCCAGCTTGCGCCCCGTCTCGATGTCCCACAGACGGCAGCTGTCGGGGCTGATCTCGTCGGCCACCACAAGACGCTGGAAATCGCCGTCATAGACGCGGCCGATCTCGATCTTGAAATCAATCAGCTTGATGCCGACGCTGAACATCACACCCGACATGAAGTCATTGACGCGCAGCGCAAGGCTCAGGATGTCGTCCATGTCCTGCTGGTTGGCCCAGCCGAAGGCGGCGATATGCTCCTCCGTCACCAGAGGATCGCCCAGCTTGTCGTCCTTGTAGTAATATTCGATGATCGGGCGCGGCAGTTGCAGCCCCTCCTCAATCCCCAGCCGCTTGGACATCGACCCGGCCGCATAGTTGCGCACGACGACCTCCAGCGGGATGATCTCGCAGGCGCGCACAAGCTGCTCGCGCATGTTGATGCGGCGGATGAAATGCGTGGGCACCCCGACCGAGGCCAGCCCCGTCATGAAGAACTCGCTCAGCATGTTGTTGAGCACGCCCTTGCCCTCGATCACATCGCGCTTCTCGGCGTTGAAGGCGGTGGCGTCATCCTTGAAATACTGGATGATGGTGCCGGGCTCCGGCCCTTCATACAAAGTTTTCGCCTTGCCTTCGTAAATTTTCTTGCGCCGTGCCATGGCCACTCCGGTGCTGAGGACAGGCATGAGTCCCATCCAGTTGCCCCCCTTTAGTCCATGGGCGGCTTTGTCGCAAGATGCGCCCTGCCCCTTGCGCCATAGGCCGCAGGTGTGCATATCGGATTCAGGACAAACCGCCACCCAAGGATGCAGGATATGACAACCTTCGACGATCGCGAAAATGCCTTCGAGGCGAAATTCGCCCATGATGCGGAGATGAATTTCAAGGCCGAGGCGCGGCGCAACAAATTGCTGGGTCTCTGGGCCGCCGGCCTGATGGGCAAGTCCGAGGACGAGGCCGCCGAATATGCCCGCGCCGTGATCAAGGCCGATTTCGAGGAAGCGGGCCATGACGATGTCGTGCGCAAGGTTGCCGCCGATCTGGCCGATCTGGCCGATGAGGCGACGATCCGCGCCAAGATGGACGAGCTTCTGGCCCTGGCCAAGGCACAGCTCATGACCGAGATCTGAGGCCAGACGCCTCGGATCCACCGGGGATGGCGCTGTGGCCCTGCGGCCTTGCTGTCCCCGTGCCACTCCGGTGTCGCGGCGCGCATGGTCGCGCTGGCACCGGGTGATGCAAAGACCTCACGATGATCATGAATGATATGAATTTGCCCGCGCCGCCCAAACGTGACAGGACAAGTGCGCTGGACCCTCTCCCCATTGCCATGCACAGGAATTCCCATGACCAACGCTTTGTCCCGCCTGCTTGAAACCCGCGACTGGCTGATGGCCGACGGGGCCACGGGCACCAATCTGTTCAACATGGGCCTCACCTCGGGCGACGCGCCCGAGATGTGGAACGAGGAACATCCGGACCGTATCCTGTCGCTTTACAAATCCGCCGTGGACGCGGGCAGCGACATTTTCCTGACCAATTCCTTCGGCGGCAATGCCAGCCGGTTGAAACTGCATGGCGCGGAAAAGCGCGCGCGGGAGTTGTCGCGCATCAGCGCCGAACTGGGCCGCCAGATCGCCGACAAGGCCGGGCGCACCGTCGTGGTGGCAGGCTCCGTCGGCCCCACGGGCGAGATTTTCGCGCCCATGGGCACCCTCACCCATGCCGACGCGGTCGAGATCTTTCACGAACAGGCCGAAGGGCTCAAGGAAGGCGGGGCCGATGTGCTCTGGCTCGAGACCATCTCCGCCCCCGAGGAATACCGCGCCGCCGCCGAGGCTTTCGCGCTGGCAGGGATGCCGTGGTGCGGCACCATGAGCTTCGATACCGCCGGGCGCACCATGATGGGCGTGACCTCCGCGGCCATGGTGGCCATGGTCGAAGACCTGCCCAACCCGCCGCTGGGCTTTGGCGCCAATTGCGGCACCGGCGCCTCGGACCTGCTGCGCACCGTGCTGGGCTTTGCCGCGCAGGGCACCGAACGGCCCATCATCGCCAAGGGCAACGCAGGCATCCCGAAATATCACGACGGGCATATCCATTACGACGGCACGCCCGAGCTGATGGCCGAATATGCCGTGCTCGCGCGCGACGCGGGCGCCACGATCATCGGCGGCTGCTGCGGCACCATGCCCGTGCATCTGGACCACATGCGCCGCGCGCTGGAAACCCGCCCGCGCGGCCCGCGCCCGACGCTGGACCAGATCACCGCCCTTCTGGGTGGGTTCACCTCGGCGGGCGACGGCACCGGCGACGACACCGCAGCCCCCCGCCGCAGCCGCCGCAGCACCCGCCGAGGCGAGGAATAGGCCCGCCAAACCGCGTCCAGAGCGCATCTTTGCGGCAACGGCGCGGTCAAATCATCGGCACAGGTCGGAAGCGCCTTCACCCATGTCGCAATCCGACGACTGGCCTGTGGACAAAAGCCCCAGATGGGGCGAACGACAGCAAGACG
>JAMWZG010000208.1 GCA_024304855.1 Paracoccaceae bacterium | reverse complement strand
GCCATAGTCGCGGGCGGAGAGGATCTCTCGCAGCACGACTTTCTCGCGGTTCTCGTTGGGGAGTTCGATGCCGATCACGGTGCGCCCCGGCACGGTCGAGACGCGGGCCGAAAGGGCGGACATGGAGCGCGCGATGTCATCGGCCAGACCGATCACGCGGCTGGCCTTGAGGCCCGGCGCGGGTTCCAGCTCATACATGGTGACGACGGGGCCGGGGCGGACCGAGACGATGTCGCCCTTGACGCCGTAGTCATCCAGCACGGATTCCAGCATCCTTGCGTTCTGCTCCAGCGCCTCATCGCTGAGGTGGTGGCGCTGGATCAGGGCGGGGTTGGACAGAAGCCCGAGGGGCGGCAGTTCGTAGACGGCCTCCTCGGGGTCGAATTTCAGGGTCGGCTGCGCCTCGGCGCGGGCGCGGGTCGAGGGCTGCACCGGCTTGCGCGGCGGGTGCTGGACCACGCTGCGGGGCTGCGCGACGGGGATCGGCATGGGATCGGGCTGCGCGGCATAGGCGGAATCGGCCTGATAGGCATAGGCGTCATAGTCATCCTGATCCATGTCCTGCGCCGGATCGAGCATGTCCTCGTCCGCCGGATCATAGAGATCATCGAAGATATTTGCGTCATGCCCGTCCTGCGCATTGGCGGCATAGGCATGGGTATAGGGCTGCGTCTGGCTGGCCGAAACCGAGAGGGCGGGCGCGGCCGCGATGGCGGCGACGGGTGCCATGGCGGCGGTTGCGGCGGCGGCCACGACATCCTTGTGCGCCGCCGTCAGCGGCGGTTCGGCCTTGAGCGGGGTCCGGGCGGGGTTGAACACCAGCGGATCGGGCCCGCGCCCGCGACCACGGGTGAGCGGGGCATGTTGCGCGGGGGCCAGAGGCGGCACGGGACGGACGCGGGACTTGATCACATCCGCGATCTTGGCGCGGATGCGGTCATCGCCGGGGGCCAGATCGTGCTGCGCATAGGCGGTGGCGGGATATTGCTCGACCAGTTCCGGCTCGGGCATGGCTTCGGCGCGGCGGCCGAAACCGGGGACGCGGGCCAGCAGGCCGGATGTGATCTTGCCAAGGGGGCCGGGCGCAGGGTCTTGCCATGCGGTCTGATCCTGCCAGGCCGGTTCAGGCTGCGCCATGTCATAGTGGCCGGCGTGATCCTGCCATGTGGTATCCTCGTCCTCCTCCCAGTCTGTTGCGGGGGGCGGCGGGGGCAGGTCGTTGCGGCGCGCCACGAGGGGTGCGCGATGGGACTGCTCCATGGGCGCGCGGTCCGACTGTGTCACAAGCGGCGCACGGGTGGCGGCGGTCATGGGGGCGTGGCGCGGCGCGGGGGATTGCGTCGCGGCCCAGGATGCGGCCTCCTCGGCCTCGCGGGCGCGGATCACGCGCCGCTCGGCTGCGCGGGCCTGCAACCCCTGCGCCATCTGCACGGTGCCGGCGGCACCGCGCCCCATGAGCTGCATCAGGCGGGCATAGGACAGGATCAGGCCAACCAGCAGGAAACGCCCGATCCGCTGCAATTCGATGCGGGTGAAGCCCAGCACGAAAGCGCCCAGCGCCAGCATCGCCACGGCCAGCACCAGCGAGGCCAGCTTGATGCCAACGGCAGAGCCAAGCGGCACGGCGGTGAGGACCATGCCCATGATCATGTCGCCAAAGACGCCGCCAAGGCCGAAGTGATGCGTCGCGCGCCAGACCTCGCCGGGGTTCAGCGTGGCGGCATAGACCGAGCAGAGCGCCACGGCGATGGGGGCAAAGATCAGCCGGCCCATGGCGCGGTCCTCGCCCCGGTGCAGCGCGAAACGCACGCCCCAGGCGAAGAGGACAATGGCAATGGCCCAGCTGCCCCAGCCTGCGATCATGAACAGGGGGGCCGCGATGGTGGCCCCGATCCGGCCCATCCAGTTCTGCACCGGCGCATCGGTGGCCGACAGGAAGGATGGGTCTTCGGGGTTGTAGGAGATGACCATCGCCGCTGCGGCACAGCCCAGAACGATCAGCACCAGCCCCAGCAGTTCCTTGCCGCGCTTTTCAATCGCTGCCTGAACGTCGCTGTCGAACAGCGGATCGCGCCCACGGGTCTGATATGCCATGCCTGCCCTCGTCCTCTTAACCATAGATGCAGTCACGCAGGGCGATGAGCCCGGCCTGCATTTCATTCATTGGGGCCACCATGGCGACCCGGATATAGCCTTTGCCGGGGTTATCCCCGTTCACATCACGACTGAGATAGGCGCCGGGCAGAACCCGCACGCCGGTCTGCGTCCATGCCTTGAGCGCCGCTGCCTCGCCATCTTCGACGGGTAGCCAGAGAAAGAACCCGGCCTCGGGGCCCTGGTAGCTGTTCACGCCCTGGAACACCGCATCGGCGGCCAGATATTTCTCGGCATAGAGGCGGCGGTTCTCGGTCACATGCGCCTCGTCCGCCCAGACGGTTTCTGAGGCGCGTTGCAGCGGCAAGGGGATCGGCGCGCCGGAATAGGCGCGTAACTGCCGCGCGCGGGCGATGCTCTGCGGACCACCGGCCATGAAGCCCGAGCGCAGGCCCGGCAGGTTCGACCGCTTGGACAGCGAATGGAAGATCACCACGCGTTCGGGATCGGCGCCCATCTCGGCCGCGACCTCCAGCGCGCCGGCGGGGGGCGCGTTGCGGTAAATCTCGGAATAGCATTCATCGGCGAAAATCTGGAAATCATGCTTTTCGGCCAAGGCGATCAGGTCGCGCCAATAGTCGCGGCTGGCCACAGCGCCCTGCGGATTGGCGGGCGAGCAGATATAGGCGGCCGCCGTGCGGTTCAGCACCTCGGCGGGCAGCGCGGCGTAATCGGGCAGGTAGCCGCCATCGCGGGTGGCGGGCACGAAGACGGGTTCGGCGGCGACGGAAATCGCGCCGATCATATAGACCTGATAGAAGGGGTTGGGCATCAGGATCACGGGTTTCGCCCCGGCCTTCTGCTCGGGCACCAGCGCCATGCAGGCGTTATAGAGCCCTTCGCGGGTGCCGTTCAGCACCATGATCTGCTTTTGCGCCTCAAGCCGCACACCGTAGCGCCGCGCGATCCACGCGCCGATCGTGTCCAGCAATTCGGGCGTGCCCTCATTGGGCGGGTAGCGGCCGAAATCGGCGACATTGTCGGAAATCACGCGACCGACCCAGTCGGGAAAGGCGTGTTTCGGCTCTCCGATGGTCATATGCACGACCGGACCGCCGGGCGCATGTGCGTCCAGAAGCTCCCGCAGACGCGGGAACGCATAGGCCGGTAGGTTCGAGAACCGCTCGGGGAACATGTTTCAACTGCCTCAATCTTCGGGATCATGACGCCCCGTTTGGTTGCAAACTATCCAACTGCACGCCGTCAGTCCAGAAAAAGCAGCGGGATTCCGGTCTCTTGTGGCATTTCAGCAAAATGACTGCGGCAAAAGAGGCCGCCGCAGGGCTGCCTGGATCAGGCCAGAGCGGCTTCGGCGGCGGCGGAGAGGCGCAAAAGCCGCTCTTCCGCCATGGGCGCGCCCATGAGCATGATCCCGCAGCCGGGCGTGCCGGTGGGCAGCGTCGTGGCGCAGAGCCCCATCAGATTGCCCGCGCGTGTATTGCGCAGGGTCAGCAGATTCTCGGTCACATAATAGGCGTGATCCGACAGCAGCCGGTCCAGATCAGGGGGCGTATTGGGCGCGGTCGGGCAGATCACCGCGTCATATCCGGCCATCCGCGCCTGCCATGTCTGACGCAGGATGGCGAGCCTGCGCCATGCCGCGACGTAATCGGTGGCCTTGAAGGCGGCACCGCCCCGGAAGCGTTCGAGGATCTGGTCGAACATCAGATGGGGTGCGGCCTCGATCACGTCGCGCCAGATGCCATAAGCCTCGGCGGTGAAGAGGATCGGGGCGAGTGTCATCGCCTCGGCCAGTTCGGGGGCCTCGACCTCGAGGATCGTGGCACCTGCGCCCTCAAGCCGTTGCACGGCATCGGAAAATGCGCGGGCGGGAGCGTCGCGCAGATCATCCATCACGACGGTTTTCAGGATCGCCAGACGCCGCCCCGACAGGCTGGCACCGCGCAGATCAGCCGGATTGCCCCCTTCGAGAACGGCGAGCAGAAGGGCTGCATCCTCGACCGAGCGGGTCAGCGGACCGACGGTGTCGAAGCGTTCGCAGAGCGGCACGACCCCGGCGCAGGAGATGCGCCCCGCCGTGGTCTTGAGGCCGACGAGATTGTTCCAGCCGGCCGGGATGCGGACGGAGCCGCCGGTATCCGTGCCGATCCCCGCCGCCGCCAGACCAAAGGCCACGGAGGTGGCGGCCCCAGAACTTGACCCGCCGGGCACCGCGGCGTAATCGTTCACATTGGGCGGCGTGGCGGTGACAGGGTTCAGGCCCAGACCGCTGAAGGCCAGTTCGCTGGTATGGGTCTTGCCCAGACAGACCAGCCCTGCGGCGGTGGCATTGCGCAGCACTTCGGCGTCGCGGTCGGGCAGGCGGCCCTTGAGCAGGGCGGAGCCCGCCTCGGTCAGCACGCCGGCAGTGTCGAAGAGGTCTTTCCAGCTGATCGGCACCCCGTCGAGCAGCGACAGGCGCAGCCCCGCCTGCGCGCGCGCGCGTGCGGCACCCGCTTCGGCCAGCGCGCGGTCGGGGGTGGTGCGGGCGTAGATGCGATCCGCCATCGGATGGGCGGCGATGGCGTCAAGATAGGCCTGCGTCAGATCGACCGGGTCCAGATCCCCGGCACCGATGGCCCTGCCCTGATCCGCCGCTGTGCGGCCCAGCCAATCCTGCATCTGTCGCCCCTTGCTGCCCGAATGACGCAGACGGTAGCGGCAGACAGGCACATGGACAATCCCATCCGTTCACCCATATTTACCCCATGACATATGACAGCGATTTTCTGATTGTGGGCGGCGGGCTGAATGGTCCCTTGCTGGCCCTTGCACTGGCCCGGTCGGGCCTGACCTCGACCGTGATCGACGCGCAGCCTGAGGCGAGGCTGGCGGCGGAGGGGTTCGACGGGCGGTCCTATGCGCTGGCGCTGGCCTCGGTCCGGTTGCTGCGGCGGCTGGATCTGTGGGAGGGGCTGGAGGACAGCGCGCAGCCGATGCTGGAGATCAAGGTCAGCGACGGGCGTGCCGGTGAAGGGCCGTTGTCGCCGTTCCATCTGCATTTCGACCACGCAGAGATCGAGGAAGGGCCGATGGGCCATATGGTCGAGGACCGTCACCTGCGCCGCGCGGTGCTGGCGGCGATCAGTGATAACCCCCTGATTTCAAAGCTGAACGGCGAGGCCGTGGTGGCGCAGGAAGCGGGCGCGCAGGGGGTTGCGGTCACGCTGTCCTCGGGGCGGCGGCTGACCGGGCGGGT
>JAMWZG010000207.1 GCA_024304855.1 Paracoccaceae bacterium | reverse complement strand
GGGCATAGCCCAAGAGGCGCCCGCCGGTGATCGTGATGCCCGAACGTGATGTGCCGGGGATCAGGGCCACAACCTGCCACAACCCCATGATCGCTGCATCGCGGATAGTCCACTCCTCTGCCGTTTTCTGGGTCGGTCCGCGCTGGTCGGCCCAATAGAGCACGAGCCCGAAGATCAGCATCGTCCAGCCGATCACAGCGACGCCGCGCATCATGTCGTCCAACCCGGTCAGGTTCAGGACAAGGCCCACGATCACAACCGGCACGGTCGCTATCGCAAGGCACATCGCCAGCCAAGCGCCCTGTGTATCAATCTTGCCCCGCAGCATCCGGGGCAATCCAAGCAGCGCCATGCGCACATCCGACCAGAAATAGAGAATCACGGCCAGAAGTGTGCCGACATGAACGGCCACATCAATCACCTGCCCCTGATCCTGCATCCCTGTCAGTGCAGGCAAAAGAATCAGATGTCCCGAAGAGGAAACGGGAAGAAACTCTGTAAGACCTTGGATCATCGCGACAAGGAACAGATGGAGCAGTGGCATCAAGGTCGTCTCCGGTTCGGTGCCCTCTATCGTATAAAGTATTGGTAAACAGGGGAAAGGAGTGAATTATGTCCGATACGGACTTAAAATCGCACAAGACAACGCTTACCCAGAGGCGTCACGATCAAAAAATCGCATTAAAGGTCAGTATTACTGACTTTTAATGTGAATTCGCTTGGTTTAGAAGGTGCGAAACCAGAATTGATCGGAGTTTTCTCGTGGCCAAGCAACCGATGCTGAAGTTCATCTCTGTCGAACGCGATATGCCCGAGAAGCGGGAGGCAGAGGCGCGTCGTCAGGATTTCAATGAAATCTATGCCGAATACGCGGATGCGAAGGCCAAGGAGCAGGCAAGCCGGTGCAGTCAATGTGGCGTGCCCTATTGTCAGACGCATTGCCCGCTGCACAACAATATTCCCGACTGGCTCCGCCTGACAGCCGAGGGACGGCTTCAGGAAGCCTATGAGATCAGTCAGGCGACAAACACATTCCCGGAAATCTGTGGTCGTATCTGCCCGCAGGATCGTTTGTGCGAAGGCAATTGCGTGATCGAACAGTCGGGACATGGAACGGTCACGATCGGCTCGATCGAGAAATACATCACCGATACCGCTTGGGAACAAGGCTGGGTCAAGCCGATCATCCCCGCGATGGAGCGGGATCAATCCGTGGGCATCATCGGCGCTGGTCCGGGTGGTCTTGCCGCAGCAGATGTGCTGCGCCGCGCCGGGGTGCAGGTCACAGTATATGACCGCTATGACCGCGCTGGCGGATTGCTGACCTATGGTATTCCCGGCTTCAAGCTGGAGAAAGACGTGGTCATGCGCCGCAACGATCAGTTGGAACAGGGCGGTGTCGAATTTGTTCTGAACTGCAATGTGGGCGAGGACATCAGCTTCGATGCCATCCGCGGCAAACATGATGCGGTCGTGATTGCCACTGGCGTCTACAAGACCCGTGATCTGGAAGGCGAGGGGGCTGATGCCGATGGTATCGTGCGCGCCATCGATTACCTGACTGCCAGCAACCGCAAGAGTTTTGGCGATGATGTTCCGGAATACGACAGCGGCGAATTGAACGCGACCGGCAAGCGTGTGGTTGTCATCGGCGGCGGTGATACGGCCATGGATTGCGTGCGCACTGCGATCCGTCAGGGTGCGTCATCCGTCAAATGCCTCTACCGTCGCGACCGCGCGAATATGCCCGGCAGCCAGCGCGAAGTGCAGAACGCCGAGGAAGAAGGCGTGATCTTTGAATGGCTGAGTGCGCCCAAGGGCTTTGTCGGTGAACCCGTGACGGGTGTGATGGTTCAGAAGATGCGCCTTGGCGCACCGGATGCGACCGGCCGCCAATCCCCCGAAGTGATCGAGGGGGCAGATTACATTGAAGAGGCCGATCTGGTGATCAAGGCGCTGGGCTTTGAGCCGGAAGACCTGCCAAAGCTGTGGGGCGTCGAGGGATTGGACGTTACCCGCTGGGGAACGATCCGCGCCGAATACACAACAGGCAAGACCAGCCTTGATGGGGTCTATGCCGTCGGTGACATCGTGCGCGGCGCCAGCCTCGTGGTCTGGGCCATCCGCGATGGACGCGACACCGCGCAAGCGGTTCTGGAATATCTGAATACCGGCGCGCGGGCAGTCGCGGCTGAATGACGGATCGGCTTGGCATCGCCAAGACCACAACAGATTGAATTCCGACAGGGCTGAACGCCCGACCCGGCACAGAATGAAAGGTTGAACCCATGACCAAATATGATGAGAGCTGGGCTGTCGCCGAAGAAGCCAAGCGCAAGTGGTTGGCTGAAAACGGTCTCTATGCCGAGGAAGAAGAGCATTCGTCTTGCGGCGTGGGTCTGGTCGTCTCGATCGACGGCAAGCCGTCCCGTCGGGTCGTGGAGAACGGGATCAACGCACTCAAGGCGATCTGGCACCGTGGCGCAGTGGACGCCGATGGCAAGACCGGCGACGGTGCGGGCATCCATGTGCAGATCCCCGTTCCCTTCTTCTATGATCAGATCCGTCGGACCGGACACGAGCCGAAAACGGATCAGCTGATGGCGGTGGGACAGGTGTTTCTGCCGCGCACGAATTTTGGCGCGCAGGAAACCTGCCGGACCATCGTGGAAACCGAAGTCCTGCGCATGGGTTACTATATCTACGGCTGGCGCCATGTGCCGGTGGATATTTCCTGCCTCGGCGACAAGGCCAACGCAACCCGCCCCGAGATCGAACAGATCCTGATTTCCAACATCAAAGGCGTGGATGAGGAAACCTTTGAGCGTGAGCTTTATGTCATCCGTCGCCGGATTGAAAAAGCCGCCATCGCCGCCGGTATTCAGGGCATGTATATCTGTTCCCTGTCCTGCCGCTCGATCATCTACAAGGGTATGATGCTGGCTGAACAGGTCGCCGAATTCTATCCCGATCTGCAAGATCCCCGCTTTGAATCCGCTTTCGCCATCTATCATCAGCGCTATTCCACCAATACCTTTCCGCAGTGGTGGCTGGCGCAGCCGTTCCGCATGTTGGCCCATAACGGCGAGATCAACACCTTGCGCGGCAACGTCAACTGGATGAAATCGCACGAAATTCGTATGGCGTCGGGTGCCTTTGGCGATCTGGCCGAAGACATCAAACCCATCGTGCAGGCCGGATCTTCCGATTCCGCCGCGCTTGATTCCGTGTTCGAGGTGCTGGTGCGCGCCGGTCGTTCTGCCCCTATGGCCAAGACCATGCTCGTGCCCGAGTCCTGGTCCAAGCAGGCGGTGGAGCTGCCGCAAAGCTGGCGGGACATGTATTCCTATTGCAACTCGGTGATGGAGCCGTGGGACGGACCTGCCGCCCTCGCCATGACAGACGGTCGCTGGGTCTGCGCCGGGTTGGACCGCAACGGTCTGCGCCCGATGCGTTATGTCGTGACGGGTGACGGGCTGCTGATCGCAGGGTCCGAGGCTGGCATGGTTCCGATCAAGGAAGCCACCGTGCGTGAAAAAGGTGCGCTCGGGCCGGGACAGCTCATCGCCGTTGATATGAAGGAAGGGAAACTCTTCCACGATTCCGAAATCAAGGATCGTCTGGCCGCTGCTCAGCCCTTTGGCGAATGGGTCGGCAAGATCAACGAACTGGACGAAGCACTGGCCAGCGTGACAGAGGCGCCCTTGTTCAACGGTGCTGAACTGCGCAAGCGCCAGATTGCTGCCGGCTATACGATCGAAGAGCTGGAGCAGATCCTCGCCCCCATGGCCGAGGATGGCAAGGAAACGCTGGCCTCGATGGGGGATGACACCCCGGCTGCGGTTCTGTCCACCAAGTATCGCCCGCTATCGCATTTCTTCCGCCAGAACTTCAGCCAGGTCACGAACCCTCCGATTGATTCCTTGCGTGAATTCAGGGTGATGAGCCTCAAGACACGGTTCGGAAACCTCAAGAACGTGCTGGATGAAAGCTCGGCCCAGACAGAGATTCTGGTGCTGGACAGCCCCTTTGTTGGCAACGCCCAATGGGATGAGGTGACGCGGAACTTCAACGCACCGCTGGTCGAGATCGACTGCACCTTCCCGGTGGGAGAGGACAATGACGCGCTGCGCAAGGGGCTGGAGCGTATCCGCGCCGAAGCCGAGGATGCCGTGCGCTCGGGTGCCGGCCATCTGGTGCTGACCGATCACAAACAGAACGCCGAACGCGTGGCCATGCCGATGATTCTGGCCACCAGCGCAGTGCATTCGCACCTGACGCGCAAGGGCCTCAGAACCTTCTGCTCCCTCAACGTGCGGTCTGCAGAATGTATTGATCCGCACTACTTTGCCGTGCTGATTGGCTGCGGTGCAACGGTTGTGAACCCCTATCTGGCCGAGGACAGCATCGCAGACCGTATCGCACGCGGCCTGATTGATGGCTCGCTGACAGACGCGATGCGTCGCTACCGCGAGGCCATTGATCAGGGTCTGCTCAAGATCATGGCAAAGATGGGCATCTCGGTTGTGTCGTCCTATCGTGGCGGCCTGAATTTCGAAGCGGTGGGTCTGTCTCGCGCCATGTGCGCCGAGTATTTCCCCGGCATGACCAGCCGCATCAGCGGCATCGGCGTGACAGGTATCCAGCGCAAGGCCGAGGAAGTGCACTCAAAAGGTTGGCGCGGCGGGTCTGACGTTCTGCCCATCGGAGGTTTCTACAAAGCCCGTCGCACGGGTGAAACGCACGCTTGGGAAGCGACCTCGATGCACCTGCTGCAAACTGCGTGCAACAAGGCCAGTTTCGAGATCTGGAAGCAGTATTCCGCAAAGATGCAGGCCATGCCGCCGATCCATCTGCGCGACCTGCTGGCGATCAAGCCGCTGGGTGCTGCCATCCCGATCGAAGAGGTGGAGAGCATCACCTCGATCCGCAAGCGGTTCGTCACACCCGGCATGTCGCTGGGTGCTCTGTCGCCCGAGGCGCACAAGACCCTGAACGTCGCCATGAACCGCATCGGTGCCAAGTCCGACAGCGGCGAAGGTGGTGAAGATCCGGCCCATTTCGTGCCGGAACCCAATGGTGACAACCCCAGCGCCAAGATCAAGCAGGTGGCGTCGGGTCGTTTCGGTGTGACGGCCGAGTATCTGAATCAGTGCGAGGAATTGGAGATCAAGGTCGCGCAGGGTGCCAAGCCCGGCGAAGGGGGCCAACTGCCCGGCATGAAGGTCACGGACCTGATTGCGCGTTTGCGCCATTCCACCAAGGGCGTGACCCTGATCAGCCCGCCGCCGCATCACGACATCTATTCGATCGAGGATCTGGCGCAGCTCATCTACGACCTCAAGCAGATCAACCCGCGCGCCAAA
>JAMWZG010000206.1 GCA_024304855.1 Paracoccaceae bacterium | reverse complement strand
AGCGCGTTGTGGTGCCGAAACCCGGCGCGGGCAAGCCCGCGGCTGGCGGAGCTGTGCCCAACCCGGCGCTGGGCGATCCGGCCAAACGCCCTGCTGGTATCTCTGACGCGGAAATGGAACGCCGGCTGAAGGCCCTTCAGGCGGCCAAAGCCCGTGAGGGTGAGGAAGCCCTTCAGCGCGAGGCCGAGGAGAAGGCCCGCGAAGAAGAGCGTGCCCGCCGCCGCGAGGAGGCTGAGGCCAAGGAACGCGAAGAGCGCGAGCGGGAAGAGGCTCTCAAGGCCAAGGCCGAGGAAGAACAGCGCAAAGCGCGTGAGACGGAAGAGGCGGCAAAACGTGCCGCCGCTGCTGCCGCCGCTCCGGCAGAGGATGCGCCTGTGGGCCGTTCTGCCGCCAAGGCACCGGCCGCTGCTCCGCGCAAGAAGGAACGCGAGACCGAAGCGCAGGAGCGTGACGCCCGCGCCGCCAAGGTCCGCGAAGACAGCCGCCGTTCGGGCAAGCTGACGCTGAACCAGGCGCTGTCGGGTGGCGAAGGTGGCCGCACGAAATCCATGGCCGCCATGAAGCGCAAGCAGGAGCGTGCGCGTCAGAAAGCCATGGGCGGCAATGTCGAGCGTGAAAAGATCGTGCGTGATGTGCAGCTGCCCGAAGCGATCATGGTGTCGGAGCTGGCGAACCGGATGGCCGAACGTGTCGGTGCCGTCGTCAAGGCGCTGATGCAGAACGGCATGATGGTCACACAGAACCAGACCATCGACGCGGATACCGCAGAACTGATCATCGAGGAATTCGGCCACCGTGCTGTCCGAGTGTCTGACGCGGATGTCGAGGATGTCATCGCTTCGGTCGAGGACCGCTCCGAGGATCTGAAACCACGCCCGCCTGTCGTGACGATCATGGGTCACGTCGATCACGGCAAGACAAGCCTCTTGGATGCTATCCGGAACGCCAAGGTCGTTGCCTCTGAAGCAGGTGGCATCACGCAGCATATCGGCGCCTATCAGGTGAAAACTGACAAGGGTGCCTTGCTGACCTTCCTTGATACGCCGGGTCACGCAGCCTTCACCTCGATGCGGGCGCGTGGTGCGCATGTGACGGACATCGTTGTTCTGGTCGTTGCCGCCGACGACGCGGTGATGCCGCAGACCGTCGAAGCGATCAACCACGCCAAGGCCGCCAAGGTTCCGATGATCGTGGCGATCAACAAGATCGACAAGCCGGAAGCGAACCCCACCAAGGTGCGGACTGACCTGCTGCAACACGAAGTTGTCGTTGAGGCAATGTCGGGTGACGTGCAGGACGTGGAAGTGTCGGCGTTGACGGGTCTTGGTCTGGACGATCTGCTGGAGGCGATTGCCCTTCAAGCCGAGATTCTGGAGCTCAAGGCCAATCCGAACCGCTTTGCCGAAGGTGCCGTGATCGAAGCCAAGCTGGACGTTGGCCGTGGCCCAGTGGCGACGGTCCTGGTGCAGAAAGGCACGCTCAAGCAGGGTGACATCTTTGTTGTCGGCGAACAGTGGGGCAAAGTGCGCGCGCTGATCGACGACAAGGGCGAGCGGATTACCGAAGCCGGACCGTCCGTGCCCGTCGAAGTGCTGGGCCTGAACGGCACGCCTGAGGCCGGTGACGTGCTGAACGTGGTAGAAACCGAAGCACAGGCGCGTGAAATCGCCGAATATCGGGCCAATGCAGCCAAGGAAAAGCGCGCCGCCGTCGGTGCCGCAACGACGCTGGATCAGCTGATGGCCAAGGCCAAGGCGGATCAGTCGGTCGCCGAGCTGCCCATCGTGGTGAAGGCCGACGTGCAAGGCTCTGCCGAAGCGATCGTGCAGGCGATGGAAAAGATCGGCAACGACGAGGTGCGCGTTCGCGTTCTCCATTCCGGTGTCGGTGCCATCACGGAAACCGATGTGGGTCTGGCCGAAGCGTCGGGCGCGCCGATCATGGGCTTCAACGTCCGTGCCAATGCCTCTGCGCGCAATACTGCGAACCAGAAAGGTGTGGAGATCCGCTACTACTCGGTGATCTATGACCTGGTGGATGACGTGAAGAAGGCGGCCAGCGGCTTGCTGAGCAACGAGATCCGCGAAAAGTTCATCGGTTATGCGCAGATCAAGGAAGTCTTCAAAGTGTCTGGCGTGGGCAAAGTTGCCGGTTGTCTGGTCACAGAAGGCGTTGCACGCCGCTCTGCCGGTGTTCGTCTGTTGCGCGACGATGTCGTGATCCACGAGGGCAACCTCAAGACCCTCAAGCGGTTCAAGGACGAGGTCAAGGAAGTCACCTCGGGTCAGGAATGCGGTATGGCATTCGAGAACTACGAAGATGTGCGTCCGGGTGACGTGATCGAGATTTTCGAGCGCGAGGAAGTTGTGCGCAACCTGACATAATCAGGTCAGCGCGATGCGAGATGGAAAAAGGGGCAGCGTAGACTGCCCCTTTTGCATTGATGACGCCGAGGGTCAGGCGGCTTGTTTGATCACCGGCAGACCGGCAAATTCGCGGGTACCGACGCGCACAAGAACACGTCCATCCGACAAAGTGCGGACATAGGTGCCCTGAACCGAGACGCAACTTCCCAAAATGATTGTCCGTAGCATTCACATCCTCCCAAGAATGCACAGCGTCAGGCTACATCAGTCTTGTTAACAAAGTGTAATAATTTTTACGTATTGTTACCAAATTCTGACCAAAATTTATGGAATATTGCGTTTCTGGCTGACCATTCCCGAGAATGCTGGCCTGAAACCCTGCACTCTCGCTCATAACCAGTCGCGCAGGATGGGAATCAGCGGAATATCCGCCGGCGGCATCGGATAGGATTTGAGGTCCGCCGCCCTGACCCATTTCAGACTTTGCCCTTCACGCGGGGTGATGATCCCTTCCCACTTGCGGCAGGCGAACAGGGGCATCAGCAGATGAAAATCGTCGTAGCGATGGCTGGCAAAGGTCAGCGGCGCGAGGCAACTGGCCCAGGTGTTGATCCCCAACTCCTCCTGCAACTCGCGGATCAGCGCGGCTTCCGGCGACTCGCCGGCTTCGACCTTTCCACCGGGAAATTCCCATAGACCGGCCATCGACTTGCCTTCCGGGCGCTGCGCCAGAAGCACGCGCCCGTCAGGGTCAATCAGGGCGACGGCAGAAACCAGGACAACCTTGATCTGCGTCATAACTCAAGACCGATAGTCGGCGTTGATGTCGATATATCCATGGGTCAGATCACAGGTCCAGACGGTGCATTTACCCTGCCCCAAGCCCAGATCGACACTGATCTTCAGATACTCGCCCTTCATGTAAGCGGCGGCCTTGCCTTCGTCATAGGCAGGCGACACCCACCCATTTTCGGCCACAAGAAGATCACCGAAGCGAATGGTCAAAAGATCGCGGTCCGCGGCAGCGCCGGATTTCCCGATGGCCATGACGACGCGCCCCCAGTTCGGGTCTTCGCCAGCGATGGCTGTCTTGATCAGGGGCGAATTGGCGATGGACATGCCATGTGTCTTGGCATCGGCGTCCGATTTCGCGCCGGTCACTTCGACTTCAACGAACTTCGTCGCACCTTCACCATCCCGGACAACCTGATGTGCCAGGTCCAGCATCACCTTGTGCAGGGCGTCACTAAACGCAGCCGTTTCACGCGTCACCTTTGCGCCAGACGCGCCAGTGGCGGCCAGAAGCAGGGTATCCGATGTCGAGGTGTCGCTATCCACCGTGATGCAATTGAACGTCACATCCGTCAACTCTGACAGCATGGACTGAAGGTCGGCACGGTCAACGGCAGCATCGGTGAAGATATAGACCAGCATCGTCGCCATATCGGGCGCGATCATGCCCGAACCTTTGGCAATGCCCGCAATCTTGACGGGCTTTCCTTCCACCATGATTTCGGCAGCGGCACCTTTGGGAAAGGTATCCGTCGTCATGATCGCACGCGCGGCTGATGCGATGGCACCTTTGTCGAGCGAGGCTGCAAGTTCGGCCAGTTTGGCCGTGATACGCTCGTGCGGCAGCGGCTCTCCGATCACGCCGGTCGAGGATGAAAAGACCCTCGCCTCGGACAAGCCCAGCGCCTCGGCAACGGCAGAGGTGACGGCGCGGGTCGAGACCACGCCGTTCTTTCCAGTGAAGGCGTTGGAATTCCCCGAGTTCACGATGATAGCCGCGCCCTCATCACTCTCGAGGCCGATCTTGGCCTGACAGTCCAGCACAGGGGCAGAGCGTGTGGCAGAACGCGTGAACACGCCTGCCATGGTCGTTCCGGGTGCAAGGCGGGCCAGCATCACATCGGTGCGCCCCTGATAGCGGACGCCGGCCTGCGCCGCTGCAAACGTCACCCCTTCGATCACCGGAAGGTTAGGAAAGGCTTCGGGTGCAAGCGGTGAAACCTTGGTGATCTTTCCCATGCGTCAGTTCTCCAGCAGGTCGAGGTTTTTGATCAGGGCCGGGTCGATGTCTGTTCCGGCGCGGTCTACGGTTGCGGCAGCGGTCAGCTCATCCAGTCGTGCTTGCACGGCCGCACGCTCGACCTGCGGGCGCAGTTCGTCGCGCACCTCGTCGATGGTCGGCACGTCGCGCAGCCGCGTCTCGTTCAGCTTGACGACATGCCAACCGAATTGGGTTTGCACTGGCGCGGACACCGCCCCCGGCTCCAGCGCGACGACAGCCGCCTCGAAATCAGGCACCATCATGCCGGATTCGAACCAGCCAAGCTGACCACCGCTGGCTGCGGATGTGTCGCTAGAGGCCTCCTGCGCAAGCGCGCCGAACTCCTCGCCCGCGTCGAGCCGTTCAATCAGGGCTTTTGCCTCAGCTTCGGTTTCAACCAGAATGTGCGAGGCATTCCATTCCCGTGTCGGTTCAGCATTGGCAAAGGTCTCGTCATACGCCTTCTGCAAGGCTTCATCGGTGACGGCACCTTTCAGGATCTCGTCAACCACGGCCGCGGCCAGAAGGGCGCGGCGCTCGTTCTCCAAGGCAATCTCGACCCGGCGCGGCGCGGCCTCTCCGACGGTTTGGGCCAGCACGGACTGCTGGATCAATTGATCCAGGATCCCGTTGAACAACACATCGTCCGGCAGCGACAGATACTGCTCGGGAAGGGTGGTGCGCGCCATGATCATCTGGCCAAGCGTAATCTCGGTCCCGTTCACCGTGGCAATGACACTATCCGCATCCGGCGTGTCCTGCGCCATCGCGGCGCTGGCAGCCCACAGCGCAAAAGCGGCCGCTGACAGGGAAGTGATGGTATTTCTGGTCGGTTTCAGCATGGATTCGTCCTTTGTAACGGGCGCATCCGGCCCCCGGCGTTGACAGTTATGAAGCCGCCCCTTACATCGCCCTGAGGCCAGGTTTGGCTGTCTTTTCCCGCCTCTTCATATGTGCTGCGGAAAGAG
>JAMWZG010000205.1 GCA_024304855.1 Paracoccaceae bacterium | reverse complement strand
CGAACATGATCCCCAGGAATGTCAGCGGCACCGGCGTCAGCACCACCAAGGGCACCCGGAACGATCCGAACTGCGCCACCACCAGCACATAGATGCCCAGCAATGCCACACCAAAGGCCGCGCCCATGTCGCGGAACGTGACCCACGTCACCTCCCATTCGCCATCCCACAGGATCGTGGGGCGGCTGTCGTCAATCGGCTGGCCGTTCAGCAGCACGAGCGGCTTTTCCCCCTCGGCCCAGTCCATCGCATCCAGCGCGCGGCCTACTTCGACGATGCCGTAAAGCGGCGCCTCGAACCGCCCGGCCAGCTCGGCCATCACCATCTCGGCAGGCCGCCCGTTGCGGCGGAAGATGGGATAGGACATCACCTCCTCCTCGATCCGCAGGACATCGCCAAGCTCCACCACGCCCCGCGCACCGGGCAGGACATTGGCGGGGATCGGCGTGGACAGGAACCGCTCATCCATCACCCGGTCGGACAGGTCGCGCGCCACCGTGATGGGGATCGGACGCCGCCCCTCCTCGCGGTGCGAATAGCCGACCGTGGTTTCGCCGTTCAGGATGCCGATCGTGTCGAACACATCCTGTTCCTGCACCGAAAAGAACTCCAGATCATCGGGCGAGATCACGGCCCGCAGCCGCCGGGGCGGATTGCCGAAACTGTCATCCACATCCACGATGAAATCCACGCTCTCGAAAGCCTCGCGCAGTTTGGCGGCCGTGGCGCGCCGCGCCTCGGGCGTCGGCCCGTAAACCTCGGCCAGCAGCGTCGCCATCACCGGCGGGCCGGGGGGCGGCTCCACCGTCTTGAGGCTCGCACCCTCCGGCAGCTCCAGCGCCTTCAACGCCTCGCGCAACTCCAGCGCAATCTCATGGCTTGACCGCGCGCCATGGCCCACCTCGGACAGGTTGATCTGCACATCGCCCATATGCGGCTCGGCCCGCAGGAAGTAATGCCGCACCAACCCGTTGAAATTGAAGGGCGCGGCGGTGCCCGCATAGGTCTGCACACTCACCACCTCATGCAGCCCCATCGCCACCCGCGCCACCGATTGCGCCACCGCATCCGTCGCCTCGACCGCCGTGCCCTCGGGCATGTCGATCACCACGGCCAGTTCCTTCTTGTTGTCGAATGGCAGCAGCTTCACCGTCACATGCTGCGTGTAAAGCAGGCCCAATGATCCAAAGGACAACGCCGCCGTCACCAGCAGAAAGGTCAGACTGCGCCCCTTGGTCGCCAGCACAGGCCGCGCCACCCGCGTGAACAGCCGCCCCAGAAACCCGCCATCCGCGCCATCATGCCCATGCATCGGCGCCTTGCCCGCGATCTTGACCATCAGCCAGGGCGTCACCATCACCGCGATGAAGAACGAGATGATCATCGCGGCCGAAGCCACCGCCGGGATCGGGCTCATGTAGGGCCCCATCAGGCCAGATACGAAGAGCATCGGCAGAAGTGCAGCCACCACCGTCAGCGTCGCCACGATGGTGGGATTGCCCACCTCGGCCACCGCATCAATCGCGCGGGTCACGCGGTCGCGGCCATCCTTCATCCCCCAATGGCGGGCGATGTTTTCAATCACCACGATCGCATCATCCACCAGAATCCCGATCGAGAAAATCAGCGCGAACAGCGACACCCGGTTCAGCGTATAGCCCATGATCCACGCCCCGAAGAGGGTGAGAAGGATCGTCACCGGGATCACCACCGCCACCACGATGCTCTCGCGCCAGCCAATCGCCACCAGCGTCAGCACGATGATCGACAGCGTCGCCAGAAACAGCTTCAGAAGCAGCGTATCGGCCTTCTCCTTGGCCGTCTCGCCATAGTTGCGCGTGATCTCGACCGCGACACTCTCGGGGATCAGCACCTCCTGCAAGGCCGCCGTCCGGCCCAGAATATCCTCGGCCACCACCACCGCATTGGCCCCGGCGCGCTTGGCAAAGGCCAGCGTCACCGCAGGGCTGCGCGTGATCCCGCCATCCGCATCGCGCGTCACATGCGCCACGATCCGGTCGGACATGTCATCCACAAAGGCAATATCCGCCACATCGCCCACATAGACAGGCCGCCCATCCCGCGTGGTCAGCAAAAGCCCCGCAATCTCGGCCGGCGCCGTCAGGCTCTGCCCCGCGACCAGTCCGATCTGCTGGCCCGCGTCGCGCACCCGGCCCGCGGTCATCGTGCGATTGGCCGCCTGCACCTTGCCGGCAACCTGCTGCAAGGTCACACCATAAAGCGCCATCCGCTCAGGATCAGGCGCGATGCGGATCGCCTCCTGCGCCTCGCCCACGATATAGGACAGGCCCACGTCCTGCACCTTGGCCAGATCGGCCCGCAACTCCCGCGCCAGACGCGTCAGGTCATTGGCACTGACCTCCGCCCCCTCCGCCGCCGTCAGGGTCAGCGTGACAATCGCCACATCGTCAATGCCCCGCCCGATGATCAGCGGCTCCGGGATGCCCACCGGGATGCGGTCCATATTGGCGCGCACCTTCTCATGCACCCGCAGGATGGCCGCATCCGAATCCGTGCCCACCTCGAACCGCGCGGTGATCATCGCGCCGTCATCCATCGTCTGCGAATAGACATGTTCCACGCCATTGATCGCCTTGACGATGGTCTCCATCGGCTCGGACACCAGCCGCACCGCGTCCTCGGCCCGCAGGCCGGGTGCCTGCAACAGGATGTTCACCATCGGAACCGAGATCTGCGGCTCCTCCTCGCGCGGGACGACCATCAGCGCGATGATCCCCATCGCCAGGGCCGCCAGCATGATCAGCGGCGTCAGCGGCGACCGGATGAACCCGCGCGTCAGGTTCCCCGCGATCCCAAGACCTTGCGCTGCGTTGCTCATGGCAGAACTACCTCGTCGCCCGCGCTCAGCCCCGAGAGAACCTCACGCCGCATCTCGCCGTCCGCCTCATGCCGCTGGCCCAGCATCACCGCCCGCTCGCCCTGATGCGCGCCTGCGACGGTCACGAAATCCAGCCCCGCCCGGGTGCTTACCGCCGCCTCGGGCACCAGCAAGGCCGCACGTTCCCCCACCGCCAGCCGCACCAGAACGCGCGCATTCACGAAAGCCTCGTCCAGCCCCGCGACCGCCACATCGGCGATCACGCGGCCATTCTCAATCTGCGGATAGATCCGCGCCAGACGGCCCGTCGCGGCCTCTCCCGCCCCGTCGATCTGGATCTCGTCCCCCTCGGCCAGCGCACGCGCGTGCCGCTCCGGGATTGCCAGCCGCAGAAAGAACCCGCCGCCGCCAATGGTCGCCACCGCCTCGCCCGGCATCACCACCGCGCCCGCCGCCACCGGCACCGTCAGCACCAGCCCATCCGTCGGGGCCAGCACCTCGCCCTCGGTCGCCTGCTGCTCGACGACGGCGCGCTCGGCCCGCGTCGCCCCGATCTGCCCGGCCAGCACATCCACCTGCGTGCGCAAGGCATCGAGCCGCTGCACCGTGGTGACGCCGCGCTGCACCAGCGCCTCGCCCCGCTCCAGTTCGGTCTGCGCATTCTCAAGCTGCGATTGCAGCGATTGCAACTGCGCGTCGATGGCCCGCAACCGCAGGTCCAGCTTGTCATCGACCACCCGGGCCAGCACCTGCCCCGCCGTGACCCGGTCGCCCTCGACCACATCCAGCGACACCAGCGTGCCCCCCAGCCGGGCGCGCGCGGGCAGCCGCGTCTGCGCCTCGATCTGCCCATAGACCGCCTTCCAATCCGTCACGACCTGCGGCATCACGATCAGGGATTCGGCGAATGCCGCCGGAGAAAAGGCCAGAAACCCCATCAGAGCAAAGACTTGCGCTTTCATCCGCGCCTCCATGAATGTCCTGCGACCCATGACCGGATCGCCTTCATATTCCATATAGTGAATATTAGATTCCGGCACAATGCCCAGAGGATCAAAAGATGCCTTTGACACACACCTTGCCGGATCACGCGTCACATGCTGTGGATGTTATGCGTCCCCTGCCGCCCCCGCCCTGACCCAGATCAAGGCGGGATCGACCGCCAGGCTCAACCCTTGCCGGCGCGCAGGTAAAGGATCTGCCCCAGAATGACCCGCAGACCCACGGTGCGCAGGATGTCGCGGATCATCGCCGCATCCGCGCGCAGCCCCGCCCAGCGGCCACGTTTCTGCGCCTTGGCGGGACTGGCCACACCCGGCCAGCGCACAATCGCCACGCGCAGCCCCGCCGCCTTGATCCGCCCGTTCAGAAAAACCTCCAGCCCGAACCGTGGCAAGGCGGCGATCTGCGCCAGACAGGGTGCCACCAGCGCCATGGGCAAGACGCGCTCGCCGGTGATGTAATCCACCCCGATCACCCGCCACAGACCCGGCGCATTCCCTCGCAGGGACAGCGCCACCTCGCTCTGCCCGGCCAGCACGGGCGCGATCAACGCCGTCAGATCCGCCGCGCGCAAGCCGGTCAGATCCGCATCCAGCAACAGCACATGCGGCGTGCGCACCGCAGCCAGCCCCGCCGCAATCGCCGCCGACTTGCCACCATTGGGCGACAGGCGCATCACCTCGACGCCGCAGCGCGCCGCCACCTCGGCCGTGCCATCGCTTGAGCCGTCATCCACCACGATCACCCGCGCCACGCCGGGATGATCCCGCACCACCTCCAGCACGCGGGCCAGACGCGGCGCCTCGTTATGGGCCGGGATCAAACAGGTGATCTGCACGCTCATGCCTCTCTCCTTGCACGCCGGATCAGATGGGCCGCCAGCAGCGCCAGACATCCCCCGATCACCACCAACCCGCCCACCATCAGCCAATGGCCCACCCGGTCCGCCACCGCCCCGAAGACCCAGCCCAGCCCCAGCAACACTGCCACCTTGGGCAGGGTCGCCAGCACACTCAGCCCCAGAAACCGCGCAAAGGGCATCCGCGCCATGCCAGCGGCCAGCAGCACGGCAAACCCCGCCGAATGCGTCAGCTTGCCCAGGATCAGGATGCGCCCGCCCTTGGCCCGGAACGCCCGCAAAACGCGCGCCAGCCGCCGCCGCGTCACCCCGAACCGCGCCAGCCAGGGCAACGCCACCCGCGCCCGCCCGCGCCGCCCGATCGCATAAAGCACCACATCCCCCAGCAGATCGCCCAGCACCAGCACCGCAAAGGTCTGCGGCATCGCCAGCAGGCCCAGCTTGCCCAGATAGCCCGACACGACCGACACCACCGGCCCCTCCAGCACGGCCAGCGGCGCGATGATCATCAGCCCGTAAGTGCGCACCAACATGCCGATCTCGGCCTCGGTCATCGCATCACGCAGGCGCCGCCTGCTCCGCACCGATCTGCGCGGGGCCCGCCTGCACGGCACCGGCCCCCTCCGGCACCGCCCGATCCGCCGACGCCGACGCCGACGGCGCCAGCCGCGTGCCGCGCCAGTCGAAATCC
>JAMWZG010000204.1:3485-5454 GCA_024304855.1 Paracoccaceae bacterium | reverse complement strand
CGAGACGCCGGCGCCAAGGAAGGACAGGATCGCCTCGGTCAGGATGGCGGAGGCGAGGATATAGGTGCCCTGCACGATCAGCGGCGCCATAGTATTGGGCATCAGGTGCTGGAACAGGATTTTCGGCATGGAGGAGCCGAGGGCAATGGCCGCCTCGACATAGGGCTCCTCGCGCGCGGTGAGGACGACCGAGCGGACAAGACGCACGACGCGCGGGATTTCCGGGATGGTGATGGCCATGATCACCGAGGTGATGGAGGGGCCGTTCAGCGCCACCAGCGCGATGGCCAGAAGGATCGAGGGGATCGCCATGAGGCTGTCCATGACACGCATGATCAGCGTGTCGGCCAGCCGGAAGAACCCTGCGATGAGGCCGATGATCAGGCCGATGAAGACGGAGACGACCGCCGCGCCGATCCCGATCAGCAGCGAGACGCGCCCCCCGATCAGCACGCGGGAGTAGATGTCGCGGCCAAAGGGGTCGGTGCCCAGGGGGTTGGTGTCGCTTGGCCCTTGCAGGCGGTTCATCGGGTTCATTTCGAGCGGATCGAAGGGGGCGAGCCAGGGCGAGATCAGGGTGACGATCACGATCATGGCCAGCACGGCGGCGGCAATCAGCGGGCCGGTGCCGAGTTTGGCCAGCGACGGGATCGAGAACAGCCGCAGCACCGATTGCATGGCCGAGGATGGGGGCGCGTAATGGGACATCAGTAACGGATCCTCGGGTCAAAGACGGTATAGGAGATGTCGATGATCAGGTTCACCACCACATAGGTGGCTGAAGTGATGAGGATCATCGCCTGAATCACCGGATAGTCGCGCGCCAGGATCGCATCGACGGTCAGACGACCGATGCCGGGGATGTTGAACACGCTTTCCGTGACCACCACGCCTGAGATCAGCAGCGCAAAGCCGGTGCCGATGACGGTCAGGATCGGCACGGCCGCGTTGCGCAGCGCGTGGCGAAAGAGGACGCGGCTTTCCTTGACGCCCTTGGCGCGGGCGGTGCGGATATAATCCTCGCCCAGCACTTCGAGCATGGAGGCGCGGGTCATGCGCGCGATCAGCGCGATATAGATCGTGGCCAGCGTCAGCGCCGGCAGGATGGCGCGGGTCATGAAGGCGGCGAAGCCCTGTTCGGAGGGCGCGGAATAGCCCTGCACCGGCAGCCAGCCGAGGCTGATCGAGAAGACCAGGATGAAGATATAGCCGATCACGAAGACGGGGACCGAAAAGCCCAGCACGGAAAAGCTCATCACCGCGTAATCCACCCAGGAGCGGTGCCGCCATGCCGCCAGCACGCCCATGGGCACTGCGATGGCCACGGCGATGGCGATGGTCAGCAAGGCAAGGTTCAGGGTCGGGAAGATGCGCTGTCCAATCATCGTGGTCACAGGTGTGCCCGAGATGAGCGAGGTGCCCAGATCGCCCTGCAACAGGCGGCCCATCCAGGTGATGAACTGTGTGTGGATCGGCTGGTTGAGGCCCATCGCCTCGCGGATGCGTTCAAGCTGTTCGGGTGTGGCCATGTCGCCCGCGATGATCGCGGCGGGGTCGCCCGGTGTCAGGCGCAGCAGCAGGAACACGAAGATGGCGACGATCAGCATCACGGGAATGATCGCAAGGATGCGTCGGATGATATAGCCCAGCATCGGCAGGGAACCCTTTCGGCGGGGGAATTCAGTGGGCAGGCGCGGTCAGAGCGAGCCGGCCACGCGAGGAGAGACCCGGCGCGCACGGGGCGCGCCGGGAAGGATCAGGCGGGTGCCGTCACTCTTTCTTGATGTTCCAGAACACCGGCACGGGCGAAGCGATCATGTCCGTGATGTTCGCGCGACGGGCCTGCGGGCTGACATACTGACCCAGCGGAATATAGAGCACCTGCTCCATGTTATGCGCCTGGATGTCCTTGGCAATGGCAAGCTGATCCTCCGGGTTGGAGGCGTCGATGAAGGCCTCTTTCAGCTCT
>JAMWZG010000204.1:0-3475 GCA_024304855.1 Paracoccaceae bacterium | reverse complement strand
AGATGTTCCAGCCGCCATCGGCGGGCGCGTTCTGGCTGGCGCGGCGGGTCACGAGGGTCTGCCAGTCCATCGGCTGCATATCCACGTTGAAGCCCGCGTTGCGCAGCGACTGTGCCGCAACGACAGGCTGGGCGGCCAGCGTGACCACATCGGTGGGCGCCATCAGGACGATGGGCGTGCCGTCATAACCGGCCTCGGCCAGCAGGGCCTTGGCCGCTTCCAGATCGCCGCCCGAGGTCAGGCTGTCCGATCCGGCGGTATCCGCAAGCGGGGTGCCGCAGCCGAAGATCGCGCCGCAGGTCGAGTAATACTCGGGGTTGCCGATGAGCGCAGCCAGAACCGCCTCCTGATCCAGCGCCATCATCGCGGCCTGACGCACCTTGACGTTGTCGAAGGGCGGGTGCTTGAAGTTCATCCGGCCAATCGTCTGATACCCCAGCGGTTCACGCTTTTCGAAGATCACATCGGGATCGCCTTCCAGCAGGGGCAGAAGGTCCACCTGCACGGATTCGATATAGTCGATCTCGTTGCCCAGAAGCGCGTTGATCGAGGTCGAGGCGTCGGGCATCGTGGCCCAGACGACCTTGTCCACGTTCACGACCTTGCCACCGGCCATGTTGTCGGCGGGTTCGGAGCGGGGGACGTAATCCTCGTTCTTGACATAGGTGACGCTGACGCCGGGCTGGAACTCGGCCTCGACGAATTTGAAGGGACCGGAGCCGACATGTTCGGTGATCGCGGTATCGGCCGGGGTGGCCGCGACGCGCGCGGGCATGATGAAGGGCGGCAGGGCCGATTGCTTGCCGATCGTGTCCAGCAGGGGTGCGAAGGGTTCGGTCAGGGTCCAGACCAGCGTCTTGTCATCGGTGGCGGTCAGGCTTTCGGTGCGGTCCATGATGATCTGGCCGCCCGAATCCTTCTGCGCCCAGCGCTTGAGCGAGGCTTCGGCATCGGCAGCCGTGACCGGGGCACCATCGTGGAACTTCAGCCCGTCGCGCAGGGTGAAGGTATAGACCTTGCCATCCTCGGACACGGTCCAGTCGGCCATCTGCGGCTGCGGCGTGAAGTTGCTGTCCACGGCCACCAGCACGTCATAGATCATATAGGCATGGTTGCGGGTGATATGGGCGGTGGTGATGACCGGGTCCAGCACGCGCAGGCCGGAATGCATCACGGCGGTGATCGTCGTCTCGGCCCAGGCGGCGGAGGCGCCGATGAGCGAGGTCGAGGCCATCAGCACACCGGCCAGAATATTGCGGGCTTTGGACGCGCCCTTGGAACGGAAACTGTGTAGGGTCATGATCTTCTCTCTCTGTTGCACTTCGGGTGGGTGTGGTGTGACCCGCTTCTGTGACGGGTTCACGTGGTGAAAACGGTTCAGCTCGCCTCCTGTGCCGCTGTGGCGCCTGGTGCCGGTTGCCAGCGCGCGCCCATCGGTTCCAGCTTTGTGCCCGGTGCCAGCCTTGTCCATGACAGACTGGCCGGGCTGATCGGCATCGGTCCCGGCGCGGTGCAAACGAGGATTGTTTCAGCAATCGGCTGAAAATCCGCGCGGAAATGCACCGAGCTTTTGTTCACGAGGATCGCCTGTGCGGTGGGTTCGATGCCGACAAAGCGATACATCTGTTGGTCGGCCATCTGTGCCTTGTGCGTGGATACCACAATTCGCACGTCACCGATACGCAAACACGCCGAGGGGCCAAGATCCAGTGGCGCGCCGCCGTAGAAGGGGCCCGAGGCGATGAATTTGCCGTCCGACAGCGTCTCGACCGTGAAACGCGCCTGATAGGGGCTGTCGCCGGGGATGTTGGAAAAGCCACCCAGCGCGATGTCGATCTCGGCCCCCTGCCCTGCGGCATGGGCGGCGGCGGCGGCGGCGGGATCGACCATGATGCCGATGGCGGCGCGCTGCGCATTGGCGCGCACAAGGGCGCGCAACATGCCGGTGGTGTTGCTGTCCCCACCCGCGCCGGGATTGTCCTGCGTATCCGCGATGACGACGGGTTTCGTGGCCGTGGCGGCGATGCGCATCGCCTCGGCCACGCCGGCGTCGGGGTCATAGGCGCGCCCGGCAAAGGCAGGTTCGGCCGCGCGGACATCGGCCACAACGGCATCGGCGGCAGCGTCAGCGGCGGCCTGCGTCGCCCCATAGGCCACGACCGTCGGGCCGCATTCGGGGAAATCGGCCGCAGGAAAGCCTTGGAAGAACGAGACCGAGGCGACATCTCCCCCTTCAAGCGCGGCCATGCGGTCATAGATGCCGGCAGCAGGCTCCATCACCGTGCTTTGCCAGGCAATCGGGATCAGGAAATCAAGGCGGCGGAAGGCTTTGGCAAAGGGTTCGCCCCGCGCCATCAGCGCGTCAAGCTGCACCGCGGCGCGGCGTCCGGTTTCGGCCATGTCCACATGCGGATAGGTGCGGAACCCCACCAGCGCATCGGCGGAGACCACCATTTTGGCGGTGATGTTGCCGTGCAGGTCAAGCGCCGTCACGATCGGCACATCGGGGCCGACCACGGCCCGCACGCGCGAGAGCAGAACGCCTTCGCCATCGTCCTCATGCTCGGCCACCATTGCGCCGTGCAGGTCCAGAAAGACACCGTCCAGCGGCAGGGCGGCTTTGATGCCTTCGACAATCTCGGTCGTGATCGCCTCATAGGCGTCTTGGGTGACATGGGCCGAGGGGATCGCCCCGCACCACAGGACCGGGACCATGTCCCAGCCCGCCCTCTCGCCATGGGCGACAGCGCCACCGATGCCGAGGTTGATATTGCGCCCCGCTGTCATCAGCGCGGCCCCGCGCACCATGGGCATATAGCCGCCGCCCTGCACAAAAGCAGCCATGTCGGCAGGGCTGGGCGCGAATGTATTGGTTTCGTGCAGGAACCCTGCAAGCGCCACGCGTTTGGTCATCTATGTGCTTCTGCCCCTGTCTGTCCGTCGCATTCCAACTGGCGATTCGGTCTGCCCCGGTCCCCGCTGGGCGGTTCGTTCGGGATTTTAGTGTATTGCCATGCGATACGCTTGCATCGTATTCTCAGCCTATGAGGTAACTTGCCGCCAAGTCAACTGGCACGGCCGGAGACAAGATGAGAAATACGCTGCGCGCCGAATCCGGTGTCCGTTATTTGAGCGACGCGCAGCGCGCGGACCCGCTTTTCACCAATTCCATCGCCCGTGCGATGCAGGTTCTGGCGGCCTTTCATCACGCGGATCGCCCGCTTTCCTTGGCGGAAATCGCAGCGCGGGCCGGTGTGGATCGCAGCGCGGCACAGCGAATCGTGCATACGCTGCGGACCATGGGCTATATCACCCGCGACGCCGAGGACCGGGGGTTTCTACCCGGCATCCGCATCCTGGATCATACGCTTGATTACCTGCGGTTGAACCCGCTGATCCAGCGGGCGACGCCGGTGATTCTGGAACTGCGCCGCAATGTGCGCGAGCGGGTGGACCTGTCGCTGTTCGACGGGCA
>JAMWZG010000203.1 GCA_024304855.1 Paracoccaceae bacterium | reverse complement strand
GAAAGCCGCCACTGTCGGTCAGGATCGGCTTGTCCCAGTTCATGAAGCGGTGCAACCCGCCCAGCCGGTCGATCCGTTCCGCCGACGGCCGCAGCATCAGGTGATAGGTATTACCCAGCAGGATGTCGGCCCCCGTGGCGGCCACGCTCTCGGGCATCATGCCCTTGACCGTCGCCGCCGTGCCCACCGGCATGAAGGCGGGCGTGCGGATCACCCCGCGCGGGGTGGAGATCGCCCCCAGACGCGCCTTGCCATCTGTTGCCTTGAGGTCGAAGCGGAAGCGCCCTGCCGTCTCAGTCATCTGTCTGCCCTTTGTCACATCCGCCCTCCTATGGGACGTTTTGTGCCAAAAGCCAAGCCATGCGGCAGGGCGGATCAGCAGATCATTTCACCGATTTGCCACCCACCGTCAGGTTCGCCTTGCCCGCGCCGGAATTGGCCGTGGCCAGCACCTTGGGCTTTTCCTGCTTGGGTTTCTTGATTTCCTTGTTGCTTTTGGACTTGTTGCCTTTTTTGGACATGGGGTGTTCCTTCCGGATGAAACTCCGGGCGGCGGATGCCGTGCGGATCGGGGCGTCCTTGACAGATGGGCGTGCCGCCCCACCGTTACAAGGACGCGCCGCAACCATGACCGGCCTGCAATGGCGGCACTGGACGAAAGCGCCCGCTATCCTTATATGTTCAGTCAGGAAATCCGCAGGACAGACCGCAGGACAGAACATGACCCAGAATGCCGAACCGCTTGAAGGCGCGCCGCTGATCGCCCCCTCCAGCACCGACCATCCGCTCTATGACGATGTGGTGGCCGCCTGCCGTTCCGTCTATGACCCGGAAATCCCGGTGAATATCTACGATCTGGGGCTGGTCTATACCATCGACATCACGCCGGAGAACGAGGTCAAGGTGATCATGTCCCTGACCGCCCCCGGTTGCCCCGTCGCGGGCGAGATGCCCGGCTGGGTGGCCGATGCGATCGAGCCCCTGCCCGGCGTCAAGCATGTGGATGTCGAACTGACATGGGAGCCCCAGTGGGGCATGGACATGATGAGCGACGAGGCCCGGCTGGAACTGGGCTTCATGTGATCCGCCCGCGGTGGTAGGATCACGGGAACAGGGCAAGTGCTGAAAGGCTGGAACGATGTTCGCGATACCCGGAAAACAGGCCGTTACCATCACCCCGGCAGCCGCGCGGCAGATTGCGCGGCTGATGGACAAGGACGGGCACAAGGGGCTGCGCATCGGCGTCAAGAAGGGCGGCTGCGCGGGCATGGAATATACGATGGAATATGCCGCCGACATCAACCCGATGGATGAGGTGGTGGAACAGGACGGCGCGCGCGTCATGATCGCGCCGATGGCGCAGATGTTCCTGTTCGGCACGCAGATTGATTACCAGACCTCGCTACTGGAATCGGGGTTCAAGTTCAACAACCCCAATGTCGAGGATGCCTGCGGTTGCGGCGAGTCGATCAAGTTCAAGGATGTCGAGGAACTGTCCACGGAACGCGGCGGCGCGTGATCGCCGCGCGCGGGGTCTTGCGTCTGGAAATGCCCGCCCCCTGTCTGTAAGGAAGGTCGGACATCAGACGGAGGGCGGGACATGCGGCGCAAACTGGCAGCGGGCAATTGGAAGATGAACGGGCGGCTGGCCGATCTGGACCAGCTGGACCGGATCATGGCCGCCTGCCCTGCCCCTGCGGCCGATCTGCTTTTGTGTCTGCCCGCCACCCTGATCCATCCGGCGGCGGCGCGTGTGGCGGATCATGCGTTGCGCATCGGGGCGCAGGATTGCCATCAGGCCGGCGCAGGCGCGCATACCGGCGACATCGCGGCGGGGCAACTGATGGATGCCGGCGCCTCGGCCGTCATTCTGGGCCATTCCGAACGCCGCGCGGATCATCAGGAGGACAGCGCCACGGTGCGCGCCAAGGCCGAGGCCGCGCAGGCGGCGGGCCTGATCGGCGTGATCTGTCTGGGCGAGACATTGGCCGAGCGTGATGCGGGGCATACGCTGGAGGTGATCGGGGCACAGCTTGACGCCTCGGTTCCCGACAGCGCCACGGGTGCGGTGACCGTGATCGCCTATGAACCCGTCTGGGCCATCGGCACCGGGCGGATCGCCACGACCGAACAGATCGCCGAGGTGCATGGTTTCCTGCGTGCGCGGCTGATTGCGCGCTTCGGGGCGGCGACGGGCGGGGCGATCCGCCTGCTCTATGGCGGGTCGGTCAAGCCTGACAACGCGGCGCAGATCTTTGCCGTGACCGATGTGGACGGCGCGCTGGTCGGCGGGGCCAGTCTGACGGCGGATGACTTTTGCCCCATCATCGCGGCGCTTGAGGCCAGTTGAGCCAAAGACAAACGGCGCGAGGTTGCCCCCGCGCCGCCTTGTCGGTCAGTTGTCCAACGGTCGCTAACGCACCATGATCTCGGGGCCCATCATCAGGGTCGGCAACCATGTCGAGATGATCGGGATGTAGGTGATCATGATCAGGAACACGAAGAGCACGGCCAGGAAGGGCAGCGCCGCATAAACGACGCGCATCATCGGCATCCCCGCCACGCCCGAGGTGACGAAGAGGTTCAGACCCACCGGCGGCGTGATCATCCCGATTTCCATGTTCACCACCATGATGATCCCCAGATGGATCGGGTCGATCCCCAGTTCCATCGCAATCGGGAATACCAGTGGCGCCACGATCACGATCAGGCCCGAGGGTTCCATGAACTGACCGCCGATCAGCAGGATCACGTTCACGATCACCAGGAACATCACCGGACCAAAGCCCGCCGCCAGCATCGCACCCGCGATCTGTTGCGGGATCTGCTCATCCGTCAGCACATGTTTCAGGATCAGCGCATTGGCGATGATGAACATGAGCGTGACGGTCAGCTTGCCGGATTCGAACAGGGTGTTGCGGATGTCGCGGTGGAAGAAGGCCGTGACCAGCGCGATGGGCCTGTCCAGCAGGGTCAGGTTGCGCTCGCCCTCGGGCCGGGCCAGCGGACCCATGTCGCGATAGACGAAACAGGCGATCAGGAAGGCATAGACGGCGGCCACGGCAGCGGCCTCGGTCGGGGTGAAGATACCGCCATAGATGCCGCCCAGGATGATCACGATCAGCATCAGCCCGAAACCCGCATCACGGCCCGAGGCCCAGACTTCGCCCCAGCCCAGCCATTCGCCGCGGGGCAGGTTCCTGACCCGCGCGATGACATAGATGGTCAGCATCAGCATGAAACCGGCCATCAGGCCCGGAATGACGCCCGCGAGGAACATCCGTCCGACCGACACATCCGTGGCCGAAGCATAGACCACCATCACGATCGAGGGCGGGATCAGGATGCCCAGCGTGCCCGCCACCGCGATCACACCGGCCGCGAAGTCGCGGGTATAGCCCACCTGCCGCATCCCGGCGATGACGATCGTGCCGATGGCCACGACCGTGGCGGGGCTGGAGCCGGACAGGGCCGCGAACATCATGCAGGCAAAGACACCCGCAATCGCAAGGCCGCCCGGCAGATGCCCCACCAGCGCGATGGAGAAGCGGATGATCCGCCGCGCCACGCCACCCGTGGACATGAAGCTGGAGGCCAGCACGAAGAAGGGGATCGCCAGCAGCGTGTAATGCCCCGCCATCCCGTTATAGAGAGAGGCGGCCACCGCAGCCAGCGAGGTATCGCTGAGCGCCAGCATGAACAGGATCGACGACAGGCCCAGCGAGACGGCAATCGGCACCCCGATCAGCATCAGGCCGATGACCATCGCAAAAAGGATAAAAACGTCCATGGGTTACACCTCTCCGCGCCGGTTCTTGGCGATTTCGTCCAGCGCGTCCTCGACCTCGTGGCTGACGATCATGCTGTGCTGTTCGCCCTTCACGATGCGGATCGTCACCTGGATGATACGGAAAAGCATCAGCGCGGCGGCAACCGGCAGGATCAGATAGGGCACCATGCGCGGCATCTTGGAATAGGCCTCGCCCTGATTGACGGCATCTTCCAGCCAGCGCAGCCATTCCAGCATCGGCACCTGGTCGGTCTCGAAGAAGGCGCGGTCGCGGGTATCGGGGTCAAAGCCGGTGGGGAACCAATGCCCCGTGGTTTGCTGCAAGCCCGCAAAAGGAGCCCAGTAATCCCATGCCCCCTTGGCGATCAGCAGCGCATAGGCCAGACAGCAGGCCGCCGAGAGCAGCGCCAGAACATAGCGCGTGCGGGGCGACACGACCGAGATGATGGCATCCACGCCAAGGTTCGCCGTGACCTTGAACGCATAGGCGATCCCGAACAGGACCAGCCATGCAAACAGGATCAGAACGACCTCCAGCCCCCAGATCACCATCGAGTTGAACACATAGCGCATGATTACATTGACGAAGGTAAGGATCGTCATCGCGCCAAGCATCACGGCAATCGCCGTTTCCTCGAACTCGTGCACGACCTTCCCCAACATGCTGCGCGGCTCGTATCGGCCAGCCCCAGACATCGGCAGTCCCCCTGTTGTTGTGGTAAATGCGGTGGTCCATCAGCGGAACACGCGGTCGTCATTCCGGCTAGGGAATGGTGGGGCGCGCCGCACATGGCAGCGCGCCCCTGTGATCGGTATGGATCAGTTGTTGAAGGTCTGCGCGGCGGCGATGTTCTCGGCGCCCACTTCGGCCTCGAACTGTGCCCAGACGGGTTTCATCGCTTCGACCCAGGCGGCGCGCTGCTCGGGTGTCAGCTCGACGATCTTGCCGCCTGCATCCAGAATGGCCTGACGCGCCTGATTGTCCACTTCCAGAACGGCGGCGTTCCGCTCGGCCGTCACCTCGTCCAGAATGGTCTTGAGCTGGTCGCGCACATCGGCGTCCAGGGCTTCCCACCAATCCACGCTGGTCACGACCATATAGTCGATGATGCCGTGGTTGGTTTCGGTGATGCCGTCCTGCACTTCGAAGAACTTCTGGCCATAGATGTTGGACCAGCTGTTTTCCTGACCATCGACAACGCCGGTCTGGAGCGCGCCGTAAACCTCGGCAAAGGCCATCGGCTGTGCGGTCGCACCCAGCGCGTTCATCTGTGCCACCAGCACGTCAGAGGGCTGCACGCGGAACTTCAGGCCCTTGGCATCTTCCGGCATGATCAGCGGCTTGTTGGCCGAGAACTGCTTCATCCCGTTATGCCAGAAGCCCATGCCCAGAACGCCGCGACGGGTCATCGACTGCAACATCTCCTGCCCGGTGCCCGATGCCTGGAACGCGTCCACGGCGGCGATGTCCTTGAACATGAAGGGCAGGTCGAACAGGCGGAACGCCTTGGTGATCGGCTCGAACAGCGACAGCGAGGGGGCGGCGAATTGCACATCGCCCTGGAGCATCGCTTCCAGCACCTTCTCGTCGGTATAGAGCGTGGAGTTCGGGAAGACCTCCATGCAGGCCTTGCCGTTCATCTCGGTGTTCACGCGCTCGGCGAACAGCGATGCGGCAATCCCC
>JAMWZG010000202.1 GCA_024304855.1 Paracoccaceae bacterium | reverse complement strand
ATCACGATCCCTGCCGCCAAATAGCCCAGCACCGACCCCAGCCCCAGACGGGCTGCGATGGGCACGGCAATGACGGCGGCGGCCAGATAGATCGAGGCTTGATAGAGAAAACTTTCCATGGGGCGTCCTTGGCTGGCGGTTGGGCGGTCACGCTCAGGTCGGCAATGGCGCGTCCTGTTTGAACTGGTCCATCACGATCTGGCTCTGCACGCGGGCCACGGCGGGATGCGGCAGGAGCACCTCGTGAATCAGCCGGTTCAGCGCAGGCAGATCGTCGCAATATACCCGCAGCAGGTAATCCGCATCGCCGGTCAGGGTCCATGCCGAAATGATCGCAGGCTGCGTGGCGACCAGCCGGGCAAAGCTGCGCGACTGCTCGGGCCCGTGGGTGCCAAGCTGGACCTGCACGAAGGCCTGCACATGCAGACCCAGCTTCATCGGGTCCAGTCGCGCGGCATAGGCGGTGATGAACCCCTCGGCCTCCAGCCGCTGCCGCCGGCGCCCGGCCTGACTGGGCGACAGGTTCAGCACCTCGCCCAGATCCTGCGCGGTCAGATGCGCGTTCTTTTGCAGCGCCGCCAGAAGGCGCTTGTCGGTCTCATCCAGCATATGCGCGTTTCCCGCATCGAATTGGTCAGTGACGCGAGAATACTGCATATCCCGGCAAAGGACAGGGTCAGAATGCGCGAAACTCCGGTGTATCCTGCGGTATCCTTCCGTCAATCCAAAATGACCCCAACAGAAGGACGCCGCCCCATGGGACCATTCCCGCATGACGCCCCGCAGGCCCGTATCACCCCGCAGAACCCTGCCGGGACGGACGGGTTCGAATTCGTGGAATTCGCCCATCCCCAGCCCGAGGAGCTGCGTGATCTCTTCTCGAAGATGGGCTACACCCTGACGGGCCGCCACAAGACCAAGAACATCGAGCTGTGGCAGCAAGGCGACATCACCTATATCCTGAACGCCGAGCCCGGTTCGATGGCCATGCGCTTTGTCGCGGAACACGGCCCCTGCGCCCCCGCGATGGGGTGGCGGGTGGTCGATGCGGCCAAGGCCCTGGCCCATGCCGTCGCGCAGGGCGCCGAGGAATATACCGGCGCCGACAAGACCATGGATGTGCCGGCCATCGTGGGGATCGGCGGGTCGCTGATCTATTTCATCGATCAGTATCACGATACCAGCCCCTATAACGCGGAATTCGACTGGCTGGCCCAGTCCAAGCCCGAAGGGGTGGGGTTCTTCTACCTCGATCACCTGACCCACAATGTTTACAAGGGCAATATGGACAAGTGGTTCGGGTTCTATGCGCGCATCTTCAATTTCCGCGAGATTCGCTTTTTCGACATCGAGGGGAAATATACCGGCCTGTTCAGCCGCGCGCTCACGTCGCCCTGCGGGCGTATTCGCATCCCCATCAACGAGGATCGTGGCGAGACGGGGCAGATCGTGTCTTACCTCAAGAAATACAATGGCGAGGGGATCCAGCATATCGCCGTGGGAACTGACCGGCTCTATGATGCGACGGACGAGATCCATGACCGCGGCATCCGCTTCATGCCCGCGCCGCCTGCGGCCTATTACGAGCTGAGCAAGACCCGCGTGCAGGATCACGAGGAGCCGCTGGAGCGGATGGCCAAGCACGGCATCCTGATCGACGGGGAAGGCGTGGTGGATGGGGGCGAGACGAAGATCCTGCTTCAGATCTTCTCCAAGACCGTGATCGGGCCGATCTTCTTTGAGTTCATCCAGCGCAAGGGGGATGACGGCTTTGGAGAGGGGAACTTCAAGGCGCTGTTCGAATCGATCGAGCAGGAGCAGATCAATGCGGGCGAAATCGCCGCCGCGGAGTGAGCCTGTCGTCTGAGGACCAAAAAACCGCCTCCGGCCTGCCGGGGGCGGTTTTGTTTTGACCTGTCCCACGGTGGGACATTTTTCGGAATGAATGATATCAATGGGTTAAGCTGGCGCGTTTACTATATTTTAAGGTTCTGGTCGGTGGGTCGCAGGATTTTGTCGTTGGTGGAGGATAAAGGTGGGGGCGCAAAGGGCGGGGTGCGGACTGTGGGTTCGCAGCATTGCATCCGCAGCAATCGGCGATAGCCGCCGTTCGGGATTTGCATTTGAGGGACAGAAGCGCGCAGCAAACCAACATTGCCCGGGCTGCGCCAAATAGCCAACCTGTCGTGGAACTATGTTCAGATCGCGGACGCGGTGGAGGTCGATCTGGACCGTGACACTCTGCTTCACGATGATGTTAAATTACGTCTTTTTGGTCTGCAACGCGCGCGGCGCACCGCCTGTCTAACTCGCACACAAAAAGAAACCTCGGTCCTGGCCCGAGGTTTCAACATTCAGTCAACGCGTTCGCTCAAAGTAGGCAGTGGAGGAAGCAAGATTCCCGTTTCGCCAATGTTGTGACTAAACGAGGCTCTGAAATACGGATAAGTAGCAAAACGTCCAATTTTCCGGAAATAAGCTTCAACGTGCGGCTCGTCACAATCATAAATATCCGAGTAAAGAACAAGATATTCAGAGGATAACTTCAGGCATGCTTTCCGACCGGATTTAATCTCAGCAACCCACTGAAACCTCCCCCAAGCCAGCCCGTCTTCGGCGTCATAAATGAAGTCAGTGCACTTTCCCGAAAAGCTGTTCTTCAAGTTGTTTAGGTCTTGCGCGACTTCGAACGCCTCAGGCCGAACCATATAAGACGACGCGATGAGCTTGATTTCGCGCAACCTTGCGGAACATGAAACTTTGTTGTATTGGCTGTGGTCGAGGGAGAGCGTCTTCTTCTCCTTATCCACTTCGTTTTTCTTGTTCATTATGCAGCCTTCGCCCTAGCACGAGGTTTCCCGTGATTGGCCGTAACCTCTTTCCACACCAGTTTAGGCTTGTTGAAGGCCACAACTGTAAATGGCTTAAAGTCCATCTTAGGTTCCGATGCCTGAAGGTCCGACTTACTCAGGATTTCAAACTCCTCACCCAGAGCATGTTGAATTCTCGCAATGGTCTTCAAAGTCAAATTCGGACCATTGGACGAAAAAACCTGCGAGACGCGCGCGGGCGACATGCCAAGACGCTCAGCCAATTCCTTGTTCGTCACGCCGTTTTTCTGCATGGCTTTTTGCAGGGCAATCTGAACAGAAAAAACGAGCGCTTCAATGGCAAAGGCCTCTTTCTCTCCTTCACTCTGAGGGCCGAGAAGTTCCTTATTGATCGCCATTATTTTTCTCCCACTTTAGACGCAACCCGTTTGAGTTGCTTTTGATCTGCCTTGTTTGTCTTTTTAATTGTCACCTCTGGGCAGAGGAACACACGCGGCGGCCCATTAAGCCAGCCGCCATATACCCGAAGCTGATAGGACTTCACGGCACAAACAACAATTTTACCTGATTCCGAAGGATAGCGCCCCTCCTGTTTGAACTGCTTGTCGTTCAGCAGTTCAGGGCCATGTTCGCTGATGTGGTCGATAAACTTCTCCGCTCGGGCGCGATCATTGTCGGGCGCAGTCCGGAACACTTCCAAAGCTTTCGAGTGAATCCACACCTCGCAGTGCACCCCTTCCGCAATTTTCACATAGCCATCTCTCAATGCAGTCTGCCCGCTATAGGTTAAGTTATAACTAAACTAGTCGCGCTTGATGTCAACCAGTTTGCAAGCAACTGGTCCTACGCGCCGTGCAACTACGCGCATTTCACCACAGTCGGGGGAGGCTTGGGAAGCGCCCTAGAGGCGACTTCTTCCTCTTGCCGCTCTACCTAGGTGTTCACCAGCGAGCTGTAGGGGGCGTACCTGCACGCACCAATCGCCTGCGCGATCTCGCGCGCGTTGCGAATGTCTTCTCTGCACGGTCGCGCCGTAGCATCAGAAACTGAAAGCGAACGGCAGGATAGGCCCGATTGCGAAGCGAGGAAACAGCTTTCGAATGTGCCCGATCCTTGTATGCCGCGCCTCTCTCCTCCATCACCCCTGCGGCATGGTCAGCACGAAGGAGCGGTTGCCTTTGACGTAGCTGAGTTCGTTCTCGCCGATGGCGCGGACCTGGCCGCCGTCGAGGCGGTCTCCGACTTGCACTTTCTGGTAGCGGCCATTGGACAGGCGCACCAGTGCGCGGCGGTTCGAGGGTTGGCCGTAGACGCCGATCAGGTTCACCTGTCGCAGGTTGATGGCACCGCGCACCGTGGCCTGTTGCGCGACCGAGGCCGAGGAAGGGATCTGCGGCGCGGCGCTGCGCGGGGCCGAGAGGGCGGCGGTGGCGACGGGCTGTGGCGCGGGTTGCAGCGCCTCACGCGTGGATTCGACGGTGCTGGCGAAGTTGCGCGGCCGGGCGAGGGGTTTGAGCGAGCTGGCAATCGCCTGCTCGGTGGCATTGGCGCGGGCCTCGGCCTCATCCTCGGCCGCTTCGGCATCGGGGTCTGTCTCTGCCTCTGCGGTGGGTGTCGCCTCGGCCTCGCGCAGGGCCAGTGCCACGGCGGCCAGCGTGGCCGGGCGCAGGCGGGGCCGCCGCTCGCCCAGTTCGGCGCGGCTGAGGCCGCCCAGTTGCGCGCGCTCATTCGTCTCGATCAGTGTGTCGGGGCGCGGACGCGGGCGGATGCGGGGCTGGTCGCTGTCGGCCGCGCTCTCGGCCTCGGCGGTGCCGGGGGTGCGGGCAAAGCGTGTGGGCATCCCCGGCGGGGTCACGGCGGGGCGGCCGGTAAAGACCACGGCGCCTTCCGGCGTGGGCGCGCCCTCGGGTGTGGCGATGACAAGGCCGCGCGCGTCCAGATCGAAGGTCGTGCCGGGGGGCGCGGGGTTGGGCTGCGCCGCCGGGCGCTGATCGGTCAGGCTGCGCGCCTCGGGCAGGGCGATGGCGTCGAAATTCTGAAGCCGCGTGTCGATCGAGGCGAGGTAGAGATCGTCCAGCGTGGTCGAGGGCGGCGCGCCGGGTTGATCCGGGGCGATCTGCCATATGCCCGTCGCGGCATAGGAGGACAGCGCGGCGGCGGCCATTTGTTCGGGTGTCTGCGCGGCGGCCTGCTCGGGCGCGTCCTGCGGCGCGGGGGGCATGTCCGCGTCCAGATCGCGCAGGTTTGGCGCATCCTGCACGCGGGCCAGATCGACCTCGGGCGTGGCGGCGCTGCTGTCCGGTGCGGGCTGGATCGCGGCTGTGGGTGCGGAGGTGAGCGGCGCGGTGGCGGGGGCATCGGCCCCGGCCAGATCGCGCGGCAGGGCCGTGCCGCCTGCGTCATCGCCGGAGAAGAGCGAGGACCAGGCCGCGACCACGGCCATGAGGACCAGCAGGGCGCCGGTCATGATCACGGCCATGTAGCGCGGTTTGTTGCGCGGTGCGCTGCCCTCGGCCTCGGTCCGGCGGGCGCCGAAGATGGTCAGGCGCTGCTTCTCGCTCAGGTCCGGGCGGGTGGCGCGGGGCTGCGCGGCCTCGGCTGTGGTGTCGGGGCTGCTGGCCTTGGCCTGCGGGGTTTTCAGTCGGGCGGTCAGGCGGGAGATGGGGCGGGAGAGACGCTGCGCAAGGCCGGGCCTGG
>JAMWZG010000201.1 GCA_024304855.1 Paracoccaceae bacterium | reverse complement strand
GGCAGGCCCATCTCGGCCACAGGGGTTTGCAGGTTGCGCTTGATATCGGCGGCCAGCGCCTTGAGCGGCGAGACATAGAGGGTGTGCAGGCCCTTGTAGTCAGAGGTTGCCAGGTCCGCAAGCGTGGGCAGGAACCCCGCCAGCGTCTTGCCGCCGCCCGTGGGCGCGATCAGCAGTAGCGACGGCGCATCCGCCTGCGCCAGCATGGCAAGCTGATGCGGATGGGGGGACCAGCCCTTGCTCTGGAACCAGTCGGCGAGGCGGGGGGGCAGGATGCTCATGCAGGGTTAGGTAGGGCAAGCGGGCGGCGGCGGCTAGGGGGAACGGGGGCGCAAGGGCGTTGCCGGGGATGTCCCACCGTGGGACATTTTGCAGGTTGTTTGATTTCAAGGGGTTACACGGAGGCGTTAGGAGTTTTTTAACGGGTTGTCCAAACCTTCTGATGATCTTGATCTCCCGCCCGTCGTGCTGGGGGGCGCTATGACCGGTCGGGCGTGCCGAATTCGATCTTGCGATACGCGGCGCAGAGCGGGCCGTCATAGACATGACGTTTGGCATGGTGCGCCGTATAGCCATGGGCGTTGTCCTCGCGCCCGCTGTCGGCCAGGATTTTTGCCAGACCGCAGGCGATGATATCCATGGCGTGGCCGCCGATGCGGGATTTTTCCTGTAGCTGGATGCCGATGTCATAGCGGTTGAAGCGCGTTGTCGTGATCGCCGTGGCCGCGTTGCGGATCGGATCGAGCGCCTCGCCCGTGTGGAACAGGCGGTAGATCACGGGCCAGTTTTCCGTGATCTCTTTGTTCCATGCCAGCCATGACCAGTTGGTCACGGGCGAGCTGTTGAAGGCATAGACCGTCTTGATCCGGGAAAACCGGTAGCCCGCCTGCTGGGCCAGCCCGCCGCCCAGCGAATGCCCTGCCGCATAGATCGCAGCGCCCTTGTAACGTGATTTTTCGAACTCCTCGAACACCTTCTCAAGCTCTTGCCGCGCCCTGCGGTACTGCGCCGGTTCGATCCCGGTGACGTTGGAGAGGTTCGCGCTCCAGTCCCGCAGGCTGGGGCCTTCGGTGCCGCGAAAGACGATCACCGCCTCGCGCACCCTGTTGTCGGGGGTGGTATAGAGGAAGGTTTCGTAGAAAACCCCGCTGGGATCGTCGAGGCAGAAATTGACGCCCGGAATATTCGCGGCGCGGGTCCATTTGCCCTGCTTGCTGGCGGGTAGTTTCACCATGCCGGGATGGTTCGCGGCGGCCTCGCAGGGTTGTTCGTTGATGGCCGGTGTCCGGTAATAGACCATTTCCGAGAGCAGGGCCATGAAGCCGAAACGGGCGGCCACCTCCTGGATGAAGGGATCCTGCCCGATCACCGGTTCAGTGATCCGGTCCTTTTGTTTCAGATAGGCGATCGGCGTGACGACGGCGCCGCAGGCGGCCAGCAGAGGGACACAGATCAGAAGGGCGAAAAGGGTTTTCAGGCAAAGACTTTGACGCAATGGTTCACTCGCAATCGGAAATCAACAAGGCGGTGGCTGTGACCTCAGGCTGGCATGCAGGGCCATGCAATTCAAGATTTTTCCCGAAGCGGTGGCGCGAGGGGCGGCCGGGGATGCCTCCGGCGGGGATATTTGGGGCAAGAAGAAACGGAAAGGGGGCAGTGGCGGCGAGGAGCGGTCAGCGAGGAGCCCGGGCGGACTTCTGTCACCCTTTGGACAGGTTCTTGCGCATTCCCCGGCCTGCGTCTTGCGCCTTTCACAAAGCGGCGCTAGGGCCAAGGGATGACTGATGCGACGCCCCAACCCCTGACTTCGGCCCTGACTTCGGCCCTGACGCCCACGCAGCACATGCGCGCGATTGCGGTGCTGGGCTTGCCCCTGATCCTGAGCCATGTGGCGCAATTCTCGATCTCGCTCACCGATGCGCTGATGCTGGGCTGGTATGATGTGACGGCGCTGGCGGCGCAGGTTCTGGCGGGGATGGTGTTCTTCGTGCTGTTCCTCTTCGGGTCGGGTTTCGCTTGGGCGGTGATGCCCATGGTGGCCGAGGCGGAATCGGCGGGCCAAAGCCAGCAGGTGCGGCGTGTGACGCGAATGGCGATGTGGCTGTCGATCCTGTTCGGCACGCTGTCGATGCCCTTGATGATCTGGTCCGAGCCGCTGCTTCTGGCGCTGGGCCAGACCGAGGAGATCGCGCGCGAGGCCAGCCGCTATCTGCGCGTGGCGGGCTGGGGGATTTTTCCGGCGCTGCTGGTGATGGTGCTGAAATCCTATCTGGCCGCGCTGGAGCGCACGCAGGTCGTGCTCTGGGTCACGATCGGCGCGGTTCTGGTCAATGCGATGGTCAATTACGCGCTGATCTTCGGCAACTGGGGCGCGCCCGAGATGGGGATCACGGGGGCGGCCTGGGCCTCGGTCTCAGTGCATTTCGTGTCGCTGCTGCTGCTGGCCATCTATGCCGGGATCGCGACGCGGGAACATGCGCTGTTCATCCGCTTCTGGCGGCCCGATTGGGAGGCCTTCGGGCAGGTGTTCCGGCTGGGCTGGCCCATCGGGATCACCACGCTGGCCGAGGTGGGGCTGTTTGCCGCCGCCTCGATCATGATGGGCTGGCTGGGCACGCTGCCGCTGGCGGCGCATGGGATCGCGCTTCAGATCGCATCGCTGATGTTCATGATCCATCTGGGTCTGGGCAATGTGGCCACGGTGCGCGCGGGGCGCGCGCTGGGGGTGCAGGACTGGCCGGGGTTGCGGCTGGGCGCAAAGGTGGTGGTGCTCTTGTCGCTGGCCGTGGCCGGGCTGACGGTTGTGCTGTTTCTGGCGGTGCCGGAGTTTCTGATGGGGCTGTTCCTGTCCCCCGACGAGCCGGACCGGCCCGGTGTCATCGCCATCGGCGTGGTCCTGCTGGCGGCGGCGGCGCTGTTCCAGCTGGCTGATGCGGCGCAGGTCATGGCGCTGAGCCTGTTGCGGGGCGTGCAGGATACGCGCGTGCCGATGATCATCGCCACCCTGTCCTATTGGGCGGTGGGGATGCCTGTCGCCTATGTCATGGGGTTTGTCTTTGGCTGGGGCGGTGTCGGCGTCTGGCTGGGGCTGGCGGTGGGTCTGGCGGGGGCGGGGCTGTTCATGATGTGGCGCTTCTGGGGCGTGATCCTGCCGCGCCTGTCGGCGCAGGGCTAGCTCGCCTCGCCCTTCATCAGGCGGTCGGCCTTTTTGCGCACCAGCACGGTGCGCAGGTCATGCATGGCCAGCAGGAGGGTATCCGTCACCGCGTCAAGCTGCTCATCCGTGGCGCGGGTCTGGACCCATTGCGTCGTCAGGTTCATGTGATCAACCGCGCGCAGGATGTCATCCACCTCGCGCGTGGCCAGAAGCGTGGTGCGCCGGGTCATCCAGTCGGTGATGGCGGCCATGTCCTCCTCGGAGAGGCGGCGGTCGCCATGGGGTTTCACCTCGCCGTTGCGGATGTTGATGGCGGCGATCTGGTCCATCTCGATCCGGCGCTGGCGGTTCTCGGTATCCACGCGGAACACCAGCGCGCCATTGTCCCGCACGCGGAAGTAATAGTCCGGTAGATCGCCCGCCATAGGCTTGTCTCCTCGTGTCAGCGCAGGCCCGCGCAGAACCGCTGAATCCGGGCGCAGGCCTCGGCCAGGGCCGCGTCCGAGGTAGCGTAGCTGATGCGGAAGTTCGGCGAAAGGCCGAAGGCCGCGCCAAAGACGACGGCCACGCCGGTATCCTCGAGAAGGGCGCGGGCGAAGACCTCGTCATCGGTGATCACGGTGCCGGCGGGCGTGCGCTTGCCGATCAGCCCGGCAATCGAGGGGTAGACGTAGAAGGCGCCTTCGGGCGTGGGGCAGGTGACGCCGTCGATGGTATTGAGCGCGGCGACCACCAGATCGCGGCGGCGGGCGAACATCACATTGTTGGGCGCGACGAAATCATGCGGGCCGTTCAGCGCCTCGACCGCGGCCCATTGGCTGATGGTGCAGGGGTTCGAGGTGCTTTGGGATTGCACCTTGCGCATCGCGTCGATCAGGGGTTTCGGCCCCGCCGCATAGCCGATGCGCCAGCCGGTCATGGCATAGGCCTTGGAGACGCCATTGACCGTCAGGGTGCGGTCATAGAGGCCGGGTTCGACCTGTGCAGGCGTGCAGAAGGTGAAATCGTCATAGGCCAGGTGTTCATACATGTCATCCGTCAAGACCCAGACATGCGGGTGGCGCATCAGCACATCGGTCAGGGCCTTCAGCTCGTCCCAGCTATAGCCCGCCCCGGTGGGGTTGGAGGGCGAGTTGAAGAGGAACCATTTGGTCGCGGGGGTGATCGCGGCTTCAAGCTGTTCGGGCGTGATCTTGAACGCCTTTTCCAGCGTCGCTTCGATGAAGACCGGCGTGCCGCCGGCCAGAAGGACCATGTCGGGGTAGCTGACCCAATAGGGCGCGGGGATCACCACCTCGTCGCCCGGGTTCAGCGTGGCCATCAGCGCGTTATAGAGCACCTGCTTGCCGCCCGTGCCGACGCTGACCTGCGCGGGGGTGTAATCCAGCGTATTGTCGCGCTTGAACTTGGCGCAGATCGCGGCTTTCAGCTCGGGGATGCCATCGACGGCCGTGTAGCGGGTCTTGCCTGCGTTGATCGCGGCGATGCCTGCGGCGCGGATATGGGCGGGCGTGTCGAAATCCGGCTCTCCCGCGCCGAGGCTGATGATGTCGCGCCCCTGCGCCTTCAGCTCCATCGCCAGGTTGCTGACCGCGATGGTCGGTGACGGTTTTACGCGGTCAAGCGTCTTGGACAGGAAGGACATGCAGGGGCCTCTGGTTTGAAATTGGCAGATCAATGTCTTAGGATGCACGGATAGGCCGATCAAGTAGGATCGGCGGATGGGAGAAAAATGGCAGCGGATCGGACGGATAGCGACGACATCAACGACACGGGCGAGATGGCGGACAACTGGTATGGGCCGGATATCGCCACCTTCGGGGACAGGGTCGCGGCCGCGCGTGAAGCGGCGGGCATGACCCAGAAACAGATGGCGCGCCGTCTGGGCGTCAAGAACGCCACCGTGCGCGATTGGGAGGACGACCTGTCCGAGCCGCGCGCCAACAAGCTGTCGATGATGGCGGGGCTTCTGGGCGTGTCGATCGTCTGGTTGCTGACGGGCGAGGGCGATGGCGTCGCGGCCCCGGTTGACGAAGGGCCGATTTCGCCCGATATCAACGCTCTGCTGGTCGAGATCCGCGACCTCAAGACCCAGATCGGTGCCGCAGCCGACCGGCTGGGGCGGCTGGAGAAAAGCCTGCGGATGAAGCTGAAGGGCGAATGACATGCTGATCGAGGAAGCGCCGCAGGGCGAAACACGCGACACGCGGCTGCGCCGTCTGGCCATGCGGTCGATGCGGCGCGGGATCAAGGAGATGGACGTGATCCTGTCGCGTTTCGCCGAGACCCGGCTGGCCGGGTTGGACGCCGAGATGCTGGACAGCTATGACGCGCTGCTGCGCGAGAATGATCACGACCTCTATTACTGGGTCAGCGGCGTGCAGGAACCGCCTGTGTCCTTCGCCCCGCTGGTG
>JAMWZG010000200.1 GCA_024304855.1 Paracoccaceae bacterium | reverse complement strand
GGCGGCTGGCGGGGCTGGTGCCGGTGCTTCTGGCGCTCTGGCTCTGGTCCGGGGCGGCGCGGCCGGTTTTGCTGATTGCGCGGGATGGCAATCTGATGGCCGCCCTCGGGGCCGAGGGGCGTGCCCTGTCGCAGGAGCGCGCCGCCGGCTTTGCCGCGAGAAGCTGGCTGGAGAATGATGGCGATCTGAGCAGTGTCAGCACCGCCGCCGCACGACCGGGGTTCACAGGGCCGCGCATGGCGCGCGCGATCACGATCAACGGGGTGCATATCGTGATGCTGGGCGGCAAGGGGGCCGTCGCCGCGATGGACAGCCACTGCCAATCGGCGGATCTGTTGATCGTGGCCGCGCGCCTGTCGGAATGGCCCGACGGGTGCCGGGTCATCGACCAGACGATTCTGGCGCGCACCGGGCCGCTGGCACTTTCGGTCGCAGGGCAGGGTATGACGATCCAAGTGACGGAGGAGGGGGCGAGGTTGTGGTCGCGCCCGACAACGCAAGACCCCTTGCCCGCGGCAGTGCTGCTGCCTGTCACATCACGCGAACCGGACATAATCGCCGCTCATGAATGACAAAGGGCATGTGTCAGCACATGCCCCTGTAACCATCGCTTGTTTCAACATCAGTCGAGGCGTTTGGACGCCGCCTCAATACGTGCGGATCAGCCCGACCAGACGACCCTGCACCTTGACCATGTGATCGGCATAGACGCGGGTTTCATAGGCGGGGTTCGCCGCTTCCAGCGCGATTGTGTTGCCGCGACGCATGAAGCGTTTCAACGTCGCCTCCTGATCCTCGACCAGAGCCACGACAATATCGCCGTTATCCGCAGTCGATGTTTCGCGGATCACCACGACATCTCCGTCATTGATCCCGGCCTCGATCATGGAATCGCCCCGCACCTCAAGCGCGTAATGCTCTCCCCGTCCGCTGAGCATCGCACTGGGCACGGTCACGGAATGCGAGACCTGGCTGATCGCCTCGATCGGGACACCTGCGGCGATGCGGCCCATCACCGGCAGTTCAATCGCCTCGATCGTCTGGACGGGGAGCGCGCGGGACGGCGGCGGGCTGTCGGGGCGGTCGCCGTCGATCACGCGCGGTGCAAAACCTGCGGTGGCCGGGGCCGGGGATCGTGCGGCATGCTTGTCCGACAGGGCGTCCGGCAGTTTCACAATCTCGATCGCGCGGGCCCGGTGAGCCAAGCGCCGGATGAAGCCACGCTCTTCCAAGGCCGTGATCAGGCGGTGAATTCCCGATTTCGACCGCAGGTCCAAGGCTTCCTTCATCTCGTCAAAGGAGGGCGGCACGCCATCGCGTTGCAGCCGGGTCTGGATGAAATCAAGCAGGTCGAGTTGCTTCTTGGTCAGCATCGGGTCGCTCCCTCTGGATCGGGCACGGGGCGACCTTGGGCCAGACCGTGCAGAACTGATGAATTCACCTTTGTTCTGCCATTGTTCCCGTTTTGTGTCAACAGCCCTGTGAGGCGCCGGTCATCGTCGCGGGGCGTGGATCACGGGGCGAGGGGAAGAACCTCGACCAGCGCGCCTGCACTTTGCGCGCCGTCGTGGGGTGGGCGCAGCAGAAGGGCGTTCGCCTCGGACAGCACGGTCAGCAGCGAGCTGTCCTGACGGTCGAAGGCGGTGACAAGGCGGCCGTCTGGTCCGTCCGAAAGGCGCGCCCGCATGTAATGCGCGCGCGGACCATTGCCCGCGACATCCGCTGTCAGCCGCGCGTGCAACAGGGGCGGCAGCACCTCTTGCAGGCCCAGCATCGCGCGGAGCATCGGCAGAAGGAACAGATGCCCGCAGACAATGGCGGATACAGGATTGCCAGGCAGGCCCAGATAGGGCGTGCCATCCGCAAAAGCGCCCGCAATCAGCGGTTTGCCGGGGCGCATGGCGATTTTGTAGAAACTTTGCGTCAGGCCGAAACGCGCGGCAACCTGCGCAACCAGATCGTGATCCCCGACCGAAGCACCGCCGATGGTCACGACAAGATCGGCATCCATCGCCATCTCATAGACCGTCATGAGCGAGGCTTCGGTATCGCGGGCAATTGGCAGCAGACGGGTGTGCCCCCCTGCCGCGTCGATCATCGCCTTGAGCGCAAAGAGGTTCGAGGCGATGATCTGGTCAGGGCGCGGTGCCTCTCCCGGCATCACCAACTCGTCCCCGGTCGCGATGATGGCGACAACGGGGCGGCGTGTCACCGGCACATGGCCCGCATTCATCGCCGCCAGCAAGGCCAGTTCCGGCGGGCCCAGGCGGCGTGGCGCGGCCAGGATGAAATCAGACGCAAAATCAGCGCCTTGCGGGCGGATATTCGTGCCGGGATCAAGGGTGTCCGAAAGGGTGATCCTGTCGCCAAGCCGCTGCACATCCTCCTGAATGACGACCTGCGTGGCCCCCTCTGGCACGGGCGCGCCGGTGAAGATCCGCACCGCCTCGCCTGCGCGGATCTGACCCGCCCAGGCATGGCCCGCCGCCGCTTCGCCCACGACGCGCAGGGTGTTGCCGGGGGTGCAATCCTCGGTCCGCAGGGCATAGCCATCCATGGCCGATGCGGCAAAAGGTGGCTGCGCCCGTCCGGCGCGAATATCCGCCGCCAGAACGCGCCCGGCCGCCTGCGCGAGGGCCACAGTTTCGGGCGGCAGGGGGCGCACCAGTGCAAGGCAGAGCGTCTGGGCTTGCGCGACCGAGATCATTCCGCCTCATACCTTCCTGATTTGCCACCATCTTTCAGCGTCACATGGATGCCGCCAATCTCCATCGCCTTGTCCACGGCCTTGGCCATGTCATAGACGGTGAGGGCGGCAGTGCTGACCGCGGTCAAGGCCTCCATCTCGACGCCGGTCTGCCCTGTGGTCTTGACCGTGGCCGCAATCCGCACGCCCGGCAGGTCCGGGTCCAGCGTGAGGTCAAGCGCGACCTTGGTGATCGGCAGAGGGTGGCACAGCGGGATCAGTTCTGCCGTTTTCTTGGCACCCATGATCCCCGCCAGACGCGCGATGCCAAGGACATCGCCTTTCTTGGCGCGACCTTCTGCAATGATGTCAAAGGTTTCCGGGGCCATCTTGATCCAGCCGGCAGCGACCGCCACCCGAGAGGTGACTGCCTTGTCCGACACATCGACCATATGCGCCTGACCCTGCGCGTCAAAATGGCTGAGCCGTGGTTCTACCATCACATGCCACCGGGGCTGAGCGGATTGGCCAGAAGGCTGCGCGTCGCCTGTTCGACATCCTCCTGCCGCATCAGGCTTTCTCCGATCAGAAAGCAGCGCGCGCCATACATCGCCATATCGGCCAGATCCTCGGGGCGCGAGAGGCCGCTTTCGCAGACCATCAGCCGGTCAACCGGCACCTGTTTCGACAAAACCCTTGTGGTGTCCAGCGAGGTTTCGAATGTATTGAGGTTGCGATTATTGATCCCGATCAGACGCGACTTGAGCAGCGAGGCGCGTTCCAACTCGCGCGCATCATGCACCTCGATCAGCGCATCCATGCCCCAGGCGGCGGCGGCATCTTCCAATTCTTGCGCCAGCGAATCCTCGACCGAGGCCATGATGATCAGGATGCAATCCGCGCCAAGCGCCCGCGCTTCGGCCACCTGATAGGGGTCATAGAGAAAGTCCTTGCGCAGAACCGGCAGATCGCAAGCCGCCCGCGCCTCGGTCAGATAGGATTTCGCACCCTGAAAGCTGGGCGTGTCGGTCAACACCGACAGGCAGGCCGCGCCCCCGGCGGCATAGGCCTGCGCCAGCGCCGCCGGCTCGAAATCGGCACGGATCAACCCTTTGGAAGGGCTAGCTTTCTTGATCTCGGCAATCAGCCCATAGCCGGTCCGGCTGGCCGCGTGGAGCGCATCGGCAAAGCCGCGCACGGGCGGCGCGGCCTTGGCGGCGGCCTCGACCTCGGAAAGCGGGTGCGCGGCCTTGTCAGCGGCCACTTCCTCCAGCTTGTAGGTCTTGATGCGGTCGAGGATGGTGTCGGTCATCATGTCTCCGATGTCAGTTTGGCAAGAGCCGCGAGCTTGGTCGCGGCGGCTTTGCTGTCGATGCTTTCGCGAGCCCGCGCCACGCCGTCACGCAGGTCGCCGGCTGTTCCGGCCACGACAAGGGCGGCGGCGGCGTTCAACAGAACGGCATCGCGGTACGCCCCCTCGGCCCCGTCCAGCAGGGCGCGCAGCGCAGCCGCATTCTCCTGCGGGGTGCCGCCGATGATGTCGTCGAACGGATGCACAGGCAGGCCGAAATCCTCGGGATGCAACTCGATCTCGCGGATCGTGCCGTCCTCCTCCAGCGCCGCCACCCAGGTGACGCCGGTGATCGTCATCTCATCCGTGCCATCCGATCCATGCACCAGCCAGGCGCGTTCGGAACCCAATTGCCCCAGCACCTCGGCCATGGGGCGGATCAGGTCGCGGCGATAGGCGCCGGTCAACTGCCGCTTGACGCCAGCCGGATTTGTCAGCGGCCCGAGAATATTGAAGATCGTGCGCGTTCCCAACTCGGTCCGGGTGGGGCCGACATGGGCCATCGCAGGGTGGTGCATCGGCGCCATCATGAAGGCGATACCACAGGCATTGATTGCCTTTTCAACAAGTTGCGGGCCGATCATCACCTGAATGCCCAGTTGGGTCAGCGCGTCGGCGGCCCCTGACTTGGAGCTGAGGTTGCGGTTGCCGTGCTTGGCCACCGGAACACCGGCGCCGGCCACGACAAAGGCCGTCGCGGTCGAGATGTTGAGCGTGCCCATCCCGTCGCCACCCGTGCCCACAATGTCCATTGCCCCCTGCGGTGCCCGCACCGCGTGGCACTTGCTGCGCATCACGGCAGCGGCGGCGGCATATTCATCGACCGTCTCGCCCCTTGTGCGCAGGGCCATCAGCAGGCCGCCGATCTGGCTGGGCGTGGCCTGCCCCTCAAAAAGGATGGTAAACGCGGCCTCGGCCTCGGACCGGGTCAGGGGGCGTTCGGCCGCGTGGCCGATCAGGGGTTTCAGCGCGTCACTCATGCGGGAACCTGCATCACATTCAGGAAATTCTGCAACATCGCGTGCCCGTGTTGCGAGGCGATGGATTCAGGATGGAACTGCACGCCATGAATGGGCAGATCGCGATGCTGCAATCCCATGATCGTGCCATCCTCCAACCAGGCCGTCACCTCAAGGCAGTCGGGCAGGCTGTCTCTCTCGACAACCAGAGAATGATAGCGCGTCGCCTCGAACGGCGTGGGCAGCCCGGCAAAGAGCCCCTGACCGGCGTGGTGCATCACCCCCATCTTGCCATGCACGATGTCATGGCAGCGCACGACCTTGCCGCCAAACGCCTGTCCGATGGTCTGATGGCCAAGGCAGACGCCCAGAAGCGGCGTTTCGGTCTCGGCGGCGGCGGCGGTCAGGGCCAGGCAGATCCCCGCCTGATCCGGGTCACAAGGGCCGGGCGAGAGGATGATCCCTGCCGGATTCATCGCCATCGCCGCCTGCACATCCAACGCATCATTGCGCCGCACCGTGACTTCCGCGCCCAGATCGCCAAGATAATGCACCAGATTATAGGTGAAACTGTCGTAGTTATCGATGAGCAGCAGCATC
>JAMWZG010000020.1:7184-24965 GCA_024304855.1 Paracoccaceae bacterium | reverse complement strand
GTCTGCACCCAGGACGAGGCGCTGCGCGCCAAGTTCACGGGTAATGCCGACAAGGTGGTGAACCTGATCACCTTCTATGCGCAGGAAGTGCGCGAGATTCTGGCCAGCATCGGTGCCCGCAGCATGGATGAGGTGATCGGCCGCGCGGATCTTCTGTCGCAGGTCAGCCGTGGCTCTGCACATCTGGACGATCTGGACCTGAACCCGCTGTTGATCACAGTCGATGGCGCAGGTGACATTGTTTATGACCGCGCCAAGCCACGGAACGCCGTGCCAGACACTCTGGACGCCGAGATCGTGCGGGATGCTGCTCGCTTCCTTGAGGAAGGCGAGAAGATGCAACTGTCTTATGCCGTGCAGAATACGCACAGGACCGTGGGCACGCGTGTCTCCAGCCATATCGTCAAACGGTTCGGGATGCGCAATGCGCTGCAATCCAACCACCTGACGGTGAAGCTCACAGGGTCTGCCGGTCAAAGCCTTGGTGCCTTCGCAGCGCCCGGATTGAAGCTGGAAGTATCCGGGGACGCCAATGACTATGTCGGCAAGGGTCTGTCCGGTGGAACAATCGTCGTGCGTCCGCCGATGTCCAGCCCGCTGGTGGCATCTGACAACACGATCATCGGCAATACCGTGCTCTATGGCGCGACCGACGGCTACCTCTTCGCCGCAGGCCGCGCGGGCGAGCGGTTCGCCGTGCGCAACTCGGGTGCAAAGGTCGTGGTCGAGGGCTGTGGCAGCAACGGTTGCGAATACATGACCGGCGGCGTTGCTGTCATCCTTGGCGGGATCGGCGCCAACTTCGGGGCCGGCATGACCGGAGGCATGGCCTATCTCTATGATCCCGAAGGCGTTGCTTCCAAGATGATGAACATGGAAACGCTTGTGACATGCCCGGTCACTGTCCCCTATTGGGAGGATCAGCTCAAATCACTGATCCAACGCCATTTGGACGAAACCGGAAGCCGGCGTGCCGCTGACATCCTCCAGCACTGGGACGCCGAGCGAGGCAGCTTCGTGCAGGTCTGCCCCAAGGAGATGCTGATCCATATCCCGCATCCTTTGACAATCGAACAGCAAGCGATGCCTGCGGAATAATACGCAGACCTGGCCAATAAGTCCCTGAAAACCCGGCAATTATACGCCGGGTTTTCTCACTTTCGACACGATGTTCGTCAAATTTTGTCTCAATGCTTCGTTAGAGTTGAGTGAAATCGACTTGCAGAGTTGTTGAATGCCAACCGAATACAGCTTTTCCTTCTATGTCATGGACCCCGGCAACCCGCCGGGCTTCGGCGCAAGCCTGTCCCCCGTGACGTTGGAGTCGGTTGACCAGAACGACAATGGCTCTATCGGCACGTCACAAAGCGATATGATCGGCGGGTTCTCCGTCACGAACGTCTGGGTGGGCGATACAATCACGGTCAGGATCGGCGGGCAGAGCGTCACCATGACAGGTGTCACATTCTACCGTGCCGGTGCGCCTGCGGTGTTCATGCCCACAGATGGCGCGGTTCTGGCCCCGGCGAGTTTCCGATCCTCCACTTTCGTGAACACCTCAACAGCCTACGATCTGCCCCCGGTTCCTTGTTTCGTGGCGGGCACCTTGATCTTTACATCACAAGGGCCGCAACCCGTCGAAAATCTGCGGCCGGGGGATCTTCTGTTGACCCGCGACAGCGGGATGCGTCCGATCCGTTGGGTGGGGCAAACCACTGTGAATGGGGCCGGCAGGCTTGCCCCCGTCCGGTTCATGCCCGGCACCCAGGGAAACACGCGCACATTGTTCGTGTCACCGAACCACCGCATGTTGATGACGGGGTGGAAGGCCGAGATGTATTTTGGCGAAAGCGAAATTCTGGTGCCCGCCAAGACACTGATCAACGGAGATACGGTCACTCTGGCCCCTTGTGAGCGTGTGACCTATGTGCATGTCCTCATGGACCATCACGAAGTGATCTTTGCCGAAGGGGCCGCGACGGAAAGCCTGCATCCGGGTGATTACCTGATGTCCGGCGCCAGTGACACGCGCGCCGAACTTCTTGCGCTGTTCCCCGAGTTGGAGACGGAATCCGGGCGGGGCAGATGGAAATCCATTCGCAGCATCGCAAAGTCCCGCGAGGCGGCGCTTCTGGTCGCATGAGCGGGCTTTCACAACCGCCGCTGCTTGCCTATAGCTGACAGCGTGGTTCGAAAGACAAAAACAACACGCGCGAAACGCTCATCCACCGCGGGGGGACTGGCTCCCCTGCGATCCCTGCGTCGTTGGCTGTTGCGCATTGTTCTAGGGTTGGCCCTGCTTCTGCTCCTCTGGGTCTTGTCCTATGTGGTGATCAACCCGCCAACGACCCTCTATATGCAGGCCGAAAAACGCTATCTGGGCGAGATTGATCGTGAATGGGTGGATGCGGAGGACATCGCGCCGGTCATGTTGCGTGCGGCTGTCGCGGCCGAGGATGCGAACTTCTGCCTTCACATGGGTTTCGACCTGGATGCGATCAAGACGGCCATCGATTCAGGTGCCAACCGGGGGGCGTCAACAATCACGCAACAGGTCGTCAAGAATGCCTTTCTGTGGCATGGGCGCAGTTGGCTGCGCAAAGCACTGGAGGCTTTGATCACGCCGGTTGTCGAAATGACCTGGTCCAAACGCCGCATCCTCGAGGTCTATCTGAACATCGCCGAGTTCGACGAGGGCGTCTTTGGCATAGAGGCCGCCGCGCGACATTATTTCGGCATCGGGGCCGAAAGCCTGTCATCTGCACAGGCCGCGAGACTGGCCATGGTTCTGCCCGCGCCCAAGGCCCGCTCTGCTGAAGCGCCAACTGCCGCGCAGCGCCGCCGTATCGCCGTGATCGAGGATGGCGCGCAGCTGATCGCCACCGATGGACGCGCCACCTGTTTCGAGGATTGAAAATCTGCGCGCAGCAAGGCATTCAGGGGAGCAACCCGTAATTGAAGGCAAGTATGTTCCATGGCGCGGCTATTTCACGTTCCTTTATCTCCGTTCTGCCGAAAGGTCCGGCTGAGCCTGGCGGAGAAGCGCATAGAATGTGAACTGGTCGAAGAACGCTATTGGGAGCCATCCCCCGATTTTCTGCGCCGCAACCCCGCAGCCAAGGTGCCTGTCCTCAAGATTGACGGCAAGACAATGTCCGAGAGCGCTGCGATCTGCGAATATCTCGAAGAAGCCTACCCCGATCCCCCCCTGATGCCGCGGGGGCGCGACGACCGCTACGAGGTGCGCCGCCTTGTCGCGTGGTTCGACGACAAGTTTCACCATGAAGTGACGTCCAAGCTGCTCTATGAGCGTGTGAACAAGAAGATCATGTCGCGCGGCTTTCCTGATAGCAGGAACGTCAAGGATGGTGCCAAGGCTATCAAGTTCCATCTGGACTACATGGCCTGGCTTCTGGATCACCGACGGTGGCTGGCTGGTGACGCAATGACGCTGGCCGATTTTGCTGCCGCGGCGCATCTGTCATCGCTGGATTACATCAGTGACGTGGACTGGAACCGCTCTCAGTCGGTGAAGGACTGGTATGCCACGATCAAGTCCCGTCCGGCCTTTCGTTCGATTCTGGCCGATCAGGTTCCGGGGTTCCCGCCGCCGGGTCATTATGCAGATCTTGATTTCTGAACCATCATCCGCGCAAGGGGGGCTGTCTGCCCCCCGGCCTGCGGCCGCCCCCCGAGGATACTTCGCGCAAGAAGAAGCGGGCGACCGATGAATGAACTGAAACAGAGACTGATTGCCCAGGCACGGGCCGAAGGCTTTGATGCCTGCCGCATTTGCAGACCATGGGATGTGCCGCAGGTGCCGGAACGTCTGGCTGCCTTTCTTGAGGCTGGGTATCACGGTCAGATGACCTGGCTTGCCGAGCGCAGCGCGTGGCGTGGCGATCCTGCCGCGCTTTGGCCTGAGGCCCGCTCAGTGATCGTGCTGGGGGAAAGCTACACCCCCGAAACAGATCCCTTGGCTGCATTGGACAACAGAACCTCTGGAACAGTCTCTGTTTATGCGCAGAACAAGGACTATCACGACCTCGTCAAGAAGCGGCTCAAACGTCTGGCGCGCTGGCTGATCGGTGAGGGTGGAGGCGAGGTGAAGGTTTTTGTCGACACGGCGCCCGTGCCTGAGAAGCCCTTGGGCCAGGCGGCCGGTTTGGGCTGGCAAGGCAAGCATACAAACCTTGTCAGCCGTGAGTTGGGAAGCTGGTTCTTCATCGGATCGGTTTTTACGACACTCGACCTGCCGGTCGATTCCGCGGAGGTCGATCACTGTGGTTCCTGCCGGAACTGCCTGGATGTCTGTCCAACGGGTGCTTTTCCCGCGCCATATAAGCTGGATGCCCGGCGTTGCATTTCCTATCTGACGATTGAGCATAAAGGGCCGGTCGATCCTGCATTGAGGCCCTTGATGGGGAACCGGATCTATGGCTGCGACGATTGTCTTGCTGTGTGCCCATGGAACAAGTTCGCGGTTACAGCCCATGAGATTGGCTATGCCCCACGGCCAGAGCTACGCTCTCCGCCCTTGGCAGATCTCGTGATGTTGGATGATGCCCGTTTCCGGGCGTTCTTCTCCGGCTCGCCTATCAAGCGGATCGGACGGGATCGCTTTGTCCGCAATGTCCTTTATGCCATTGGCAACTCTGGTGATCCGGCGCTTCTTGCGGTCACAGAGCCGATGACGGCTGATCCGGCCGAAGAAGTGGCTGACGCCGCGCGCTGGGCAGTGATGCGACTGAAGGATGCCGCAAACAGAATGGCATAGACTCCCGGGCGGGATACACCCTCACGACAACAAGCAAGGAGAGACCCATGGCGCTATTGCTGGGTGTCGATACGGGCGGCACCTATACGGATGCCGTTCTGATCCGCAATGAGACCGAAGTGATTGCCAGCGCCAAGGCTCTGACCACGCGCGAGGATCTGGCTATCGGGATCGGCCAGGCCGTGCGCGCCGTTCTGGCACAGGGCAAGGTGCAAGCAGATCAGGTGGCCATGGCCTCCTTGTCCACAACGCTTGCCACGAATGCACTGGTCGAAGGGCAAGGCGGGCGGGTCGGGCTGGTCTATATCGGCTTTGATGCGCGTGACCTTGGAACACACGGCCTGTCCGAGGCGTTGCGCGGCGATCCGGTGCTTGTCCTTCGAGGTGGCCATAATCATGCCGGTTCCGAGGTCACACCTTTGGACGAGGCGTCACTTGAGTCATGGTTAGAGACGATTTCGGGTGTGTCCGGCTTTGCTGTGGCATCACAGTTCGCAACTCGAAACCCAGCCCATGAGAATAGGGCGGCAGAGGTCATACAGCGCGTCACAGGCCGGCCTGTCAGTTGTTCTCATCACCTCTCGGCCCGGCTGAACGGTCCGAAACGTGCCCTGACCGCACTCTTGAATGCAAGATTGATCGGGATGACTCATCGTCTGATCGGGCGAGCGGAGGATGTTCTGGCCCAGATCGGGATCGACGCCCCACTGATGGTGGTGCGCGGCGATGGCGCATTGATGTCGGCCGCGCAAGCGAAGGCGCGCCCCATTGAAACAATCCTCAGCGGCCCCGCCGCAAGCATCGTGGGTGCCCGTTGGTTGACCGGAGCCGATACGGCCCTTGTCTCGGACATCGGCGGGACAACGACAGATATTGCCCTTTTGCGCCATGGTAGACCCGCAATTGATCCGCATGGGGCACAGGTCGGTCCCTATCGAACCATGGTCGAAGCCGTTGCGATGCGCACACATGGACTGGGCGGTGACAGCGAGGTTCATTTCATCGCAGAGGGACTGGACGGCGGAGTGACCCTTGGGCCGCGTCGGCTTCTGCCGGTGAGCCTGATCGCGTTGAGCGCGCCGCAGGTGGTCCACAGCGCACTTGATGCCCAGTTGCGCGCTGCTGTCCCGAATGAGCATGACGGACGGTTCGTGCGGGCCGTCAGCGGTGTCGATGCAGGCGGTTTGTCGGATCGGGATCAGTCGCTGTTGGAGCGGATCGGCTCTGATGTGCAACCGCTCGGATCTGTTCTGAAGACGCGGATCGACGGACAGGGGCTGCAACGGCTGGTGGCGCGCGGTCTGGTTCAGGTGGCTGGGGTGACACCATCGGACGCCAGCCATGTTCTTGGTGGCCTCACGACCTGGGATCGCGACGCGGCTGAGAAGGCATTGCTCCTGTTCGGGCGCAGACGCACAGGTGCGGGTGAGGTGCTGGCCCAGAATGCAGCGGAATTGGCCCGGATGATTGTGGACAGACTGACAGAGCAGACAGTTATCGCCTTATTGGAGTCTGCTTTTGCGGAGGAAGGGGCAAGCGTCGCAGGGCAGCCATCCGAGCTTGCACGTCATGTTCTGATGCAAATGGCCTTGGTCGGCCATCGTGGGCTTGTCGCGATACAAGGCGGCCTGGCTGTGGACGTGATCGGACTGGGCGCTTCGGCGGAGAGCTATTATCCTGCGGTCGGGGCGCGTCTGAACACCCGCATGATTCTGCCTGCTCATGCCGATGTCGCCAATGCGATCGGGGCTGTGGTCGGGCAGGTGACATTTCGCAAAAGCGGCACTGTTTCATCCCCATCTGAAGGAAAGTATCGCGTTCATCTGGACACAGGGCCTGAGGATTTCACTGATCCTGAAACCGCCATGTCGCGGTTGGAAGACACGCTCAGGCGCGAAACGGAAGCAGAGGCGCGGTCTGCGGGGGCAGGGGATATTCTTGTATCCTGCCATCGAGACATCAAGCGCGCGCAAGTCGAGGCGCGCGAGGTCTTCATCGAGGCTGTGTTGACCGTCGAGGCGAGTGGCCGGCCCCGTGTTGCGGTTGATTCCCCGTGACTGTCGATCACCGTGGAAAGCGGGATGAGGCCCGAAGATCGTCGTGCTATGCTGAGGTGACACAGGATCGAGGAGAGGATGATGCGGGCTGCTGAACGGTTTGACGCGGATATGGCAGAGCGGCTGGATGGGCTGCGGGATGAAGGGCTTTACAAGGTTGAGCGCGTCATCGCCTCACCTCAGTCCGGGGAGGTGGTGTTGCAAGGCGAAGGGCAAGCCATCAATCTTTGCGCGAACAACTATCTGGGCTTGGCGGATCATCCCGACCTTATCGAGGCCGGGCGTCAGGCGCTGGCGCGATACGGTTATGGCATGGCCTCGGTCCGGTTCATCTGTGGCACGCAGGAGGAGCACAAGGCGCTGGAGGCTCGTATCGCAGGCTTTCTGGGAATGGAGGATTCCATACTCTATTCCAGTTGTTTTGACGCCAACACAGGTTTGTTCGAGACGCTTCTGGGGCCGGAGGATGCGATCATCTCGGATGCGTTGAACCATGCCAGCATCATCGACGGCGTGCGTCTGTGCAAGGCGCAACGCCTGCGCTATGCCAATTCTGACATGTCGGATCTTGAAGCGCAGCTTCAGGCGGCCTCGGGCGCGCGGCATCGGTTGATTGCCACGGACGGAATTTTTTCGATGGATGGCTATATGGCCAAGCTGGAGGAGATCTGTGATCTTGCCGAGCGTCATGACGCCATGGTGATGGTGGATGACAGCCATGCCGTCGGTTTTGTCGGCCCGACCGGACGTGGCACGGCCGAGGCCTGCGGGGTGATGGACCGGGTCGATATCATCACTGGCACTCTGGGCAAGGCGCTGGGCGGGGCTTCGGGTGGCTATACGGCGGCCAGTGCGCCGGTCGTGGATTGGCTACGGCAACGCTCGCGGCCCTATCTTTTCTCGAACACGCTGGCCCCGGTGATCGCAGCGACCAGCCTCAAGGTTTTTGACATGCTAGAGGAGGGCGACGCATTGCGCGCAACTCTTTGGGAGAACGCTGCCTATTTCCGGGCGAGAATGGGGGCGCTGGGCTTTGAACTTCTGCCCGGTGAACATGCCATCATCCCGGTGATGTTGCGCGACCCCAAGCTGGCACGGGATATGGCGGCCCATCTGCACGAAAGGGGCGTGTTTGTGACTGCTTTTTCCTTTCCGGTGGTGCCACGCGGGCAGGACCGCATCCGCACGCAGATGTCTGCCGCGTTGAGCCGCGAGATGCTGGACCGCGCGATTGACGCCTTTGCCGAGGTGGGTCGCGACATGGGGGTGATCGGATGAGCAATCAGATGAAGGCCTTGGTCAAGGCCAGGTCGGAACCGGGTCTATGGATGGAGCGCGTGCCTGTCCCGGAACCGGGCCCGACGGATGTTCTGATCAAGGTCAAGAAATCCGCCATCTGTGGCACGGATGTGCATATCTGGAAATGGGATGACTGGGCCAAAGCGACGATCCCCGTTCCGATGGTCGTGGGGCATGAGTTTGTGGGCGAGATCGTCGAGACCGGGGCGGCGGCTACAAAATACACGGTCGGCACACGGGTGTCGGGTGAGGGGCATATTGTCTGTGGCATTTGCCGCAACTGTCGTGCCGGGCGAGGCCATCTGTGCCGCAACACCAAGGGTGTGGGCGTGAACCGGCCGGGCAGCTTTGCCGAATATCTCTGTATCCCGGAGGCAAATGTCGTCCCTATTCCGCCTGAAATCCCAGATGAGGTGGCTGCGATCTTTGATCCGTTCGGTAATGCCGTTCACACCGCTTTGAGCTTTGATCTGGTGGGTGAGGATGTTCTGGTCACAGGGGCCGGCCCGATCGGGATCATGGGTGCCCTGGTCGCGCAGCGTGCCGGGGCGCAAAGGGTGGTGATCACCGATATAAACCCCTACCGCCTTGATCTTGCCCGGCGGCTGGGGGTGCAGCATGTGGTCAAGGCCGACGAGGAAGGGCTGGACGCTGTCATGGCCCGGATCGGGATGACCGAAGGGTTTGATGTGGGGCTGGAGATGTCAGGCGCCCCACCCGCGATGCGCGATATGATCCACTACATGAACAACGGCGGCAAGGTTGCGCTTCTGGGGATTGCACCGCAGGGGTTTGCCGTGGATTGGAATGAGGTCATCTTCAAGATGCTTCACATCAAGGGGATCTATGGGCGCGAGATGTTCGAGACCTGGTACAAGATGATCGCTCTGGTCCGCGGCGGGCTGGATCTGTCTGGGTTGATCACACATCGGATCGGGATCGACGACTATGCCACCGGGTTTCAGGCCATGATCTCGGGCGATGCAGGCAAGGTAGTGATGGACTGGTAGGTCGTTGCCCTGTGTTGACGGTGATTTGAGTATTTGAAGAACGATGAAGGGTGGGATGCACCTTGAAAGCGCGGCACGATGGTGCAGGTTGCCTGTCAGATCAGGCCAGAATGGAGACTGAAATGCCGAAATATGAACGCAACCCGGATGTAGTGGCCAGTCTGACTCCCGAACAGTTCTGGGTCACGCAGGAAAGCGGAACGGAGAGGCCAGGAACCGGCAAGCTGCTGCGGAACAAGGAGCCCGGTATCTATGTGGACATCGTCTCGGGAGAGCCGCTGTTTGCATCCTCCGACAAATATGACAGCGGCTGCGGCTGGCCCAGCTTTACCAAGCCGATCGAGCCCGCACATGTGCGGGAATTGACCGATACGACACATGGCATGGTGCGGGTCGAAGTGCGCAGCGCCCATGGTGACAGCCATCTGGGTCATGTGTTCCCCGATGGGCCGCGTGATCGCGGCGGGCTGCGGTATTGTATCAACTCGGCTTCGCTGCGCTTTGTGCACCGCGATGATATGGAGGCCGAGGGCTATGGCGATTATCTGGATCAGGTGGAGGATATCCGATGAGTGAAGAGCGCGCTGTTCTGGCAGGTGGTTGCTTTTGGGGTATGCAGGATCTGATCCGCAAGATGCCGGGCGTGATCCGCACGCGTGTGGGCTATACCGGGGGCGATGTGCCCAATGCCACCTATCGCAACCACGGAACCCATGCCGAGGGGATCGAAATCATCTTTGATCCCGCCCGCATCACCTATCGCCGCATTCTGGAGTTCTTTTTCCAGATCCATGATCCCACGACGCTGAACCGGCAGGGCAACGACATCGGCCTGTCCTACCGTTCCGCCATCTACTATGTGGATGAGGCGCAGCGGGAGGAGGCGTTGAACACCATTGCAGATGTCGAAGCGTCGGGGATATGGCCGGGACGGGTCGTGACCGAGGTCGAGCCTGTCGGTGACTTCTGGGAGGCTGAGCCGGAGCATCAGGATTATCTGGAGAAACGTCCCAACGGCTATACCTGCCATTTCCCCCGTCCTCATTGGGTGTTGCCTCGGCGCGGGTGACGGCGTGCCAATGACACCGCAAAAGCCGCCGCGCACCCATGGGCTTGCTCATGTGATTGCCGCTACCGGATATTCACTCACCGGGTTGCAGCGTCTTTGGCAGGAAGCCTCGTTCCGGCAGGAGGTGACGATTGGCGCAGTCGCCCTGGTCGTGATGTGGGCCAGCGGTGCTCCGGTCGGAAGTCTGTTGATCTTCGGGCTTCTGCTCCTGGCGCTTTTGGCCTTTGAAGCGTTGAACACAGCCATTGAGGTGATCGTCGATCACCTGTCGCCGGAGTGGTCCGAGTTTGGCAAACAGGCGAAAGATGCGGGATCGGCAGCGGTTTTCCTGATGATCTTGGCCAATGCCATCTGCTTTCTTGTGACGATGGTGCAGATACTCTTGACCAATGTTTGAGACTAAATTCGTCATGAAACAGAAAAAGGGCGCCCGGTGGGGCGCCCTTTCCGACATGATCCAGAAGGATCAGATCGCTTAGAAGCGGTAGTTTGCACGCACCTGGAAGGTGGTTGCTTCGATGTCCAGACCCGACGAGTTGAAGTCTTCAAACTCGTGGTACAGGACTTCGCCACCCAGCGAGATCGTGTCCGTCACCATGTGCTCGTAGCCGGCACCGACGAAGTAGCCGGTGTCATAGCCCAGACCGTCAACGTCTGCGCCAGCGCCACCTGCGGTTGCGTAGATCAGGCCATTGCCCAGATCATAGCCGCCACGCACTTTCAGGCGGTAAACGCGCTCCAGCGTTGCTGCGGTCGGCGAACCAACGTCCAGATCTGCGATGTCGGCGTCAAGGCCGGCACCCAGAACGAAGTTGCCGAAGTCCCAGTCGTAACCAGCGGTCAGACCACCGATCACGTCGTCGCCAGTCAGCGCGCCACCGGCGTCAACATCGGCATAGCCCAGCTGCAGACCGGCATAGCCACCGGTCCAGTCGCGGCCCATGGTCATTGCGACGGGTGCGGGTGCTTCGATCATCGGCTCCATGGCTGCGGGAGCAGCGGAACCAGCGAATGCGGGAGCTGCGAGTGCGGAGGCGCTCAGAGCTGCCAGAAGAGTGTGAGTAAGTTTCATAGTCCCATCCTTTCGTTACGGGGTCGTCACTGGAAAGCGCGAAGTGCAATCACAACGGCGATCTCGGCAGAAATGATCCTGAACGGCCTGTATCGCAAGAGTTGAGCTTTCGATTTCAGAACAACAAAACGTGAGGCAAATTGGCAAAAAATAGCTTATTTGATTGGGCTTTTCCGCCGATCCCGCTTTCTATCCAGAGTTGACAACCTTGACTGCCCATAGAGGGTGGCCCTGCACCGCCCGCCATTGACCTTTTGACCGGCACCCGTCAGCATCGCCCAGCGGTGTCGAAGGATCGGGATTTATGCAACCATTACGGGGGATTATCCTCAAACTCTGCTCGGTCATCCTGTTCATCACGATGGCATCCCTGATCAAGGCAACCGCCGACCATGTGCCGCCTGGACAGGCCGTATTCTTCCGGTCGTTTTTTGCCATGCCGGTCATCCTTGCATGGCTCTGGATCAGGGGAGATTTACGCACAGGCCTCAAAGTCGCGTCTCCACTGGGACATTTTTGGCGCGGTTTCGTAGGAACTGCGGCGATGGGTCTTGGATTCGCAGGATTAGGCCTATTGCCCCTGCCCGAGGTCACGGCCATCGGCTATGCCGCGCCTCTGCTGGTGGTGGTTTTTGCGGCGATGTTCCTCAATGAAGAGGTCCGCGCGTTCCGCTTGTTCGCGGTGGCCTTGGGTATGGTGGGCGTGATGGTGGTTCTGGCGCCCCGCATGACCCTGCTTTCCGGCCCGACAGTTGACACATCCGCCGCTTTTGGCGCGATGCTGGTCCTGATGGGGGCCGTTTGCGCAGCACTTGCACAAATCTATGTCCGAAAACTGGTTCAGACAGAACAAACATCCGCGATCGTTTTCTTCTTCTCGATGACTGCGACGGGGCTGTCACTTCTGACGCTTCCCTTCGGCTGGGTCGTGCCCTTGCCCTTCGAGGCGGCTCTGCTGGTCGTGGCAGGGCTGCTGGGTGGATTGGGACAGATCTTCCTGACCTCGGCCTATCGTTTTGCCGATGCCAGTGTGGTCGCGCCTTTCGACTATGCGTCCATGCTCTTTGCGATCCTCATCGGCTATTTCATCTTTGACGAGGTTCCGACGGTTCAGATGCTGATCGGTGCGGGCCTGGTCATAATGGCCGGGGTGATGATCATCTGGCGTGAACATGCATTGGGCTTGAAGCGCGAGAAGGCTCGCTCCGGCATGACCCCTCAGGGCTAATTCCGGTCAAAGATCCTTCAGTCCCGCCAAGGCGTAGCCTGCTGGCAGAAGGGCGCGCCGGAATCTGCCCAGGGGAAAGCGGGGTGCATTCGCGCGCATCACCTCGGGATGGGAAAGGCGTGTCGGCTTGTCCTGAACCAGATCGGCCAGCAAGGCGCCCGTATAGCTACCCATGGCCACCCCATTGCCGTGAAAGGCAAAGCCGGCAAAAGCCCCCGGAAGATCAGGGATTGCCCCGCAATAGGGAACGCGATTCGCGCTGAAGCAGACCATCCCGCTCCAGCCATGCGGAGTTTCGACATGGCGCCAGGCAGGGAACATCCTGTCGAAATGCGACCGGGCGCGGGCGGTGATTGCAGCCTCGGCCTGCGGCGAGGCCAAAAGACCGCCGCGCATCCCGAACAAGAAGCGGTTGTCGGGCATCAGACGGAAGTAGTGCAGAAGGTTGCGCGTATCATAGGCCATCTGACGACTGGTCCAGCCTGCGGCGTCAAGTTCAGACTGACTCAGGGGCCGCGTGACAAGAACATTGGACTGCGCGGGCATATAGCGCCCGGCCATCCACGGCGGCAGATCGTCTGATGAGTAACCGTTCGTCGCAAGGATCAACCGTCTGGCGCGGATTCGGGCCATGGCCGTGCGAACCTCGATCCCGCTCCCATTCTGCTGAATGGATGTCGCAGCGCTTCGCCCATGGATACGCGCCCCAAAACCGCGCGCGGCCCGGACAAGGCCGGCGACGTATTTCCGCGGATTGAGACCGAAACCGACCGGGATCGTAAGACCACCCCGAAACGGCCCGGCCATCCCGAGAGCATCCAGATCCGAAGGGTCGTGCCATGTGGCCTTGACCCCGTATTCCGCTTTCACGCGGGCGACATCCCTTTGCAAATCGCGGGCATTTCGGGGGTTATGGGCCAGTATCGTCTCGCCCTGCGAATGCGTATCGGCGGCGATCCCGTGATCCTGCAAAAGGCCCTCGACCAGGTCGACTGCGTTTTTCTCTGCCTTGCGCCAACCCATCAGCGCCGCTGTTCCAAAGCGCTGGGCTATGTCTGCGCTGCTTGCTTTGGCGCCGCCCAGACAGCAGAAACCGCCGTTCCGCCCCGACGCGCCCCAGCCCGGGTATGCGGCATCGAGCACGACGACATCGACCCCATCCCGCGCCAGATGCAAGGCGGCTGACAGGCCGGTAAAACCGGCACCAATCACCACCACATCCGCGTGCAGATCACCCTGCGCAGAGGGATACTCTGCTCCGTCATCCGCAACTGTTGTTGACCAGAAACAGCCCGCAACCGGACCGTTTCCATAGGCGAAAGCCGGAAAGATGCGTGTCATGTCGCGCGCGCAGCAGCCTGTTCATCGCGTTGCTGAGCAAGGCTGCTCCGCTTGGACACGATTGACGCCGTCACCACGCCGACTGTCACGATGGCGATCATGATCGTGGACAGCGCGTTGATCTCGGGCGAGACACCCATCCTGACGGCCGAGAAGATGCGGATCGGAAGGGTCGTGGCAGAGGGCCCAGCGGTGAAAGACGCAATCACCAGATCGTCCAGCGACAGGGTGAAGGCCAGCAACCAGCCCGAGATAACAGCAGGTGCGATGATCGGAAGCGTCACAAGACGGAAGGCATCGAAAGGTGAACAGCCCAGGTCAAGTGCCGCTTCCTCAAGCGACTTGTCGAAACTGACCAGACGGGAGGATACGACCACCGAGACGAAACACATCGAGAAGGTCGTATGCGCCAGCACCACGGTAAAGATGCCCCGGTCCAGACCGATGCCGATGAACAGCAAAAGCAAGGACAAGCCGGTAATCACCTCGGGCATCACCAGCGGCGCATAGACCATGCCGGAAAACACCGTCCGCCCCATGAAGCGTCCACCGCGCACGAGGACATAGGCCGCCATCGTGCCAAGAACGGTGGCGATCGTGGACGATGCGATGGCAACCTGAATCGTGACCCATGCCGCATCCAGAAAGGACTGGTTCTGCAACAAGGAGCCATACCACTGGGTCGAAAACCCGGCCCAGACCGTCACCAGACGCGACTCGTTGAAGCTGTAGATGATCAGGATCAGCATCGGCAGATAGAGAAACGCAAAACCCACCGTCAGCGAGGTCGCGTTGAACCACGAAAAACGTCTCATTGATCCATCTCCCGCTGCTTTTGCTCGTTGCGCTGGAAAAGCACGATGGGCACCACAAGGATCAGGAGCAGAATGACAGCCACGGCAGAGGCCACCGGCCAGTCACGGTTCGAGAAGAATTCCTCCCACAACACTTTACCGATCATCAACGTATCCGATCCGCCCAACAACGAGGGGATGACGAACTCGCCCAGAGCCGGGATGAAGACCAGAAAACATCCGGCAATAATCCCTGCCTTGGACAAAGGGATGGTCACAAGCCAGAAGGCAGACAGACGAGAGCAACCCAGATCCTCTGCGGCCTCGAGTAGCGATCCGTCCATCTTCTCGAGCGCGGAATAGATCGGCAGGATCATGAAGGGCAGGTAGGTGTAGACGATGCCGATATAGACGGCCGTATTCGTATTCAGGATCGTCAGCGGGGTCGAGATCACGCCTGTCCACAACAGAAACTGGTTCAGAAAACCCTCGTTCGACAGGATGCCGATCCAGGAATAGACCCGGATCAGAAAGCTGGTCCAGAATGGCAGGATCACCAGCAAAAGCAGCGTCGGTCGCCACTCATCCGGGGCCTGTGCCATGGCATAGGCGATGGGATAACCAACCAGAAGTGTCAGCACAGTCGAGATCAGTGCAATCTGCAAGGACGACACATAGGCGCGCCAGTAGAGCGGATCCTGGGTCAGAAAGGTAAAGTTCTCGAAATCGAGTTGTCCGAGGAAATCCTTGAATCCTGCCCATCCTGCCGTCCAGTCGAGCTGGGGCGTATAGGGCGGGATCGACAGCGCAATATCGGACAGCGATATTTTCAGCACGATCAGGAACGGCACCAGAAACAGTGCCACCAGCCAAAGATAGGGAACCGCAATCAGGATAAAGCGCCGCATCCTTAACGCTCCAACATGACGGCGGCCGTATCTGTCCATGACAGCCAGACCCGGTCCTCCCAGGTAAAGGTGCGGCGCGAAAGGCGGCGGGTGTTGGCGGCCTGCGCCTTGATCATCTGACCGTTGACCAATTTGACGTGATAGGTCGAAATATTGCCCAAATAGGCAATGTCGATGATCTGTCCCTCAACGGCATTGACTGCGTCGGCAGGCCGCTCGGCAGAAATCGCAACCTTCTCGGGGCGGATTGCCAGATGGCAGGTTTGGCCATCAGCAAAAAGGTTCGGTGTCTTCGCCATGAACGGTGCCTGACCTTCGGCCCAGGTGATCAGATAACCGTCCTCAGCCTTGGTCGCGACCCCGTTGATGATATTAACATCCCCAATGAAATCAGCCACATAGACAGAATTGGGCGCTTCATAGATCTGCGCGGGTGTAGCGACCTGAATGATCCGGCCCTCGTCCATCACGGCGACGCGGCTGGACACGGTCATGGCCTCTTCCTGATCATGGGTGACGATCACGAATGTCGTGCCGGTCTTCTCCTGAATGTCCATCAACTCGAACTGCGTATCCTGCCGCAGTTTCTTGTCCAATGCACCCAGCGGTTCGTCCAGCAGCAGCAATTTGGGGGCTTTGGCCAGACTGCGGGCCAGCGCCACACGTTGCCTTTGACCGCCCGAGATCTGATGCGGCTTGCGCTTGGCAAACTTCACCAGACGGGTCAGTCGCAACATCTCTTCAACGCGTGCGGCAATCTCGTCCTTGGGCTTGCCCTCGCGCTTGAGGCCAAAGGCAATGTTTTCCCAGACACTGAGATGTGGAAACAGGGCGTAGGACTGGAACATCATGTTCACGGCCCTCTTGTTGGGCGGAACATGGGCCATGTCCTGACCGGCGATCAGGATCTGTCCTTCGGTCACATTCTCGAACCCGGCCAGCATCCGCATAAGCGTTGTCTTGCCGCAGCCAGACGGTCCAAGCAGCGAAAAGAACTCGCGTTCGTAGATGTCCTGCGTCAGGTTCTCGATCGCCGTGAAGTCACCAAACCGCTTGGTCACGTTCTTGAACTGGATCAGCGGCTTTGCCTGCGGATCATCCCACGGGGCGAAAACGGTTTGTGCCATAACAGTCCCTGTCATTCACTAAAAAAGGCCCGCGCGAGTGCCGCGCGGGCCGATGTCCTCGGGTCTCAGGTGCCCGATTTGATCTTGGTCCACAGGCGGGTCACAGTGCGCTGCACGCCTGCATCCCACGGGGTCGTGGTGAACAGGTTGTTCAGCGCCTCTTCCGACGGATAGATCGCCGGATCACCGATCACATCCTCATTCAGGAACGCCTGCGACGCCTTGTTGCCGTTGGCATAGTAGACGTAGTTCGACGCGGCCGCCATGTTCTCGGCATCCATGATGAAGTTGAGGAAGGCATGAGCACCCTCGACGTTCGGCGCGTCTACGGGGATCGCCATCTGGTCGAACCACATCTGCGCGCCTTCCTTGGCCGCATTATAGGCGATCTCGACGCCATTCTCGGCTTCGGCTGCGCGGTCGCGGGCTTGCAGGATGTCACCGGACCAGCCCAGCGCCACGCAGATGTCACCATTCGCCAGCGCGTTGATATATTCCGAGCTGTGGAACTTCTGCACATAGGGGCGGATCGCCATGAAAACCGCTTCGGTCTTGGCAATCACCTCCGGGTCGTGGCTGTTGGGGTCTTCGCCCAGATACTTGAGGGCGGCCGGGATCATCTCGGCCGGCGCGTCCAGCATCATGATGCCACAGGCCGACAGCTTCTCGGCATTGGCCGGGTCGAAAATCAGCGACAGGCTGTCCACAGGCGCATCGGCCCCCAGGATCTCGGTCACTTTGCCGACGTTCACGCCGATCCCGGTGGTGCCCCACATGTAGTTGATGGAATAGGCGTTATCAGGGTCGTATTGCGCGGTGCGCGAGGACACCACATCCCACATGTTTTCCAGGTTGGGCAGCTTGGACTTGTCCAGTTTCTGGAACGCGCCAGCCTCGATCTGGCGCTGAAGGAACGTACCTGTCGGCACAACCACGTCATAGCCCGATCCGCCTGCCAGCAGTTTGGTTTCCAGAACCTCGTTGCTGTCGAATACATCATAGATCAGTTTGAAGCCCGTTTCCGCTTCGAACTTGGCCAACAACTCTTCGTCGATATAGTCCGACCAGTTGTACACGCGCACTTCCTGTGCCGCGGCAG
>JAMWZG010000020.1:0-7174 GCA_024304855.1 Paracoccaceae bacterium | reverse complement strand
CCCCATTCCGGAATTTGATCAAGTTTTCTGCCGCAAGGCAATATGGCAATGTTTTCACGATGCCGCTAAACTCGCAAGCAGGTGTCTTTGAGGAACGCAGGGAAAAGCGGCAAAATGGACGATGGTGCCCGAAAAATGACCACCCCTGTCGAGGCGGCAACGAACCCTCCGGCGCATGAGGTGATCTATCGCAAATTGCGTGATCAGATCCTGTTCGGAGAGATTGCTCCGGGTCAGGCATTGACGATCCAGGGACTTGCCGATCGGCTGAACGCGGGAATGACCCCCGTGCGTGAAGCGATCCGCCGCCTGACAGCCGAGGGCGCGCTGGTGTTTCAGGGTAATCGCCGTGTCTGTGTTCCGCATCTGACTGCGGCGCATATCTCGGAAATTATATATGCAAGGCAATGGCTTGAATCCCATCTGGGTCTGCGTGCAACCGAACGGGCCACGCCCGCGGATCTGGTCGAGCTGACCAAGATCGACACCGCGCTTGACCGGGCTATTACAGCAGGTGATCTGCGCGCCTATCTGGAAAACAACTACCTTTTCCACGCGAAACTCTATGAACTGGCAGAGGCGCCGATCCTTGCCGAAATGGCAGAGCGGTTGTGGCTGCGCTTCGGGCCGTCGCTGCGAGTCGTCATTGGACGCGTCGGCACCCAGAACCTTCCGGACAAGCACAAGGACATGCTGCACTGCATCCGGACCGGTGATTCCGAGGGGGCGGCAAAGGCTATGCGAGAGGATATGCTTCAAGGCATGGAGCAGATCCGCGAAATGCTGGACCTCGACACCTCCGATCACTGATTCGATTGACACTCAGGAATTTGATCATATTCTTGCAATCGAACGGGAGTCGCCCTTTGGCGGCTGCAACCCGCGTCCGATGAATGTCCAGAACGAGGTCCGCCATGACTGTGATCACCAACCATATGCCGACACATGAATTGCAGGCGCTGGATGCCGCGCATCACATGCACCCCTTTTCCACGCAGGACGCTCTTGCGAAACGCGGCGCACGCGTGATCACCCGGGCAGACGGAGTCTGGATCACCGATAGCGACGGCAACCGGATCATCGACGGGATGGCAGGGCTTTGGTGCGTGAACGTGGGATATGGGCGTGACCGTCTGGCCGATGTCGCGGCGCGGCAGATGAAAGAGCTGCCCTATTACAACACATTCTTCATGACGACCCATGTGCCGGCCATCGCGCTGAGCCAGAAACTTGCCGAGGTGGCGCCCGGCGATCTCAACCATGTCTTTTATGCCGGTTCAGGGTCAGAAGCGAATGACACCAACATCCGCATGGTGCGCACCTACTGGGCGCAAAAGGGCAAGCCCGAGAAGAAGGTGATCATCAGCCGCAAGAATGCCTATCACGGCTCAACGCTTGGCGGCGCGTCCCTGGGCGGCATGTCGGGGATGCACGCACAGGGCGGCTTGCCGATCCCTGACGTTTATCACATCGACCAGCCGAACTGGTGGGCCGAAGGTGGCGATATGACACCCGAGGAATTCGGTCTTGAGCGGGCGCGTCAACTTGAACAGGCAATCAACGATCTGGGCGAGGACAAGGTTGCCGCCTTCATCGCCGAGCCGGTGCAGGGCGCTGGTGGCGTGATCGTGGCACCCGATACCTACTGGCCCGAAATCCAGCGAATCTGCGACAAATACGAAATCCTGCTGATCGCGGATGAGGTGATCTGTGGGTTCGGGCGCACTGGCAACTGGTTCGGCAGCCAGACGCTGAACATCCGCCCCCATATCATGACCATCGCGAAGGGCCTGTCCTCCGGCTATCAACCCATTGGCGGCTCGATCGTCTGTGACGAGGTGGCGGCGGTGATCGGCGCCTGCGAGTTCAACCACGGCTACACCTATTCCAGCCATCCTGTCGCCGCCGCGGTGGCACTGGAGAACCTGAACATCATCGAAGAAGAAGGGATCATTGACCACGTCCGCAAGGATATTGGCCCCTATATGAAAGAGCTCTGGACCGGCCTGACAGATCACCCGCTGGTCGGGGAAGCCAAGATCGTCGGCATGATGGGCTCCATCGCGCTGACGCCGCACAAGGAGAGCCGCGCCAAGTTTGCCTCCGAGCCCGGAACGGTGGGATATATCGTGCGGGAGCGGTGCTTTGCGAACAATCTGGTCATGCGCCATGTCGGCGACCGGATGATCATCAGCCCGCCGCTGGTGATGACACGCGACGAAGCCGACATCCTGATCGAGCGGGCCCGCCGCTCGCTGGACGAGGCGCATCAGCAGTTGAAAACCGAAGGGCTGATGGTCGCCGCCAGCTGAACCCATGTGTCACAGATCCGGCGTCGTTGCGGGATGCGCGGGCCGGATCTGGATATTTGCAGCAAGAAGAAACTGGCTGAGGAGTCAGGGCCTCACGATGCTGACGCGGGCCATGCACAGCGAGATATGTGCCCGCCGCACGTCGGCCGCCGCCTGCGCGTCGCGAGCACGCAGCGCCTGCAAGCTGTCGCGCAGTTCCGACACGAAGATGGCGGCTTCATCGGAAAGATCAAGATGCGCCGTGGCGGTCAGCCAGATCCGCGCGGTGCGGTAATAGAGCCGCTCCGACATCTCGCGCAATGCCTCGTTATCGGTGAGGGATGTGCCGAAATGGAAATAGTCCATGTTCAGCTTGGCCAGAGCGCGGGTTTCAGGATGATGCAACAGGTCTTCGCCCTGTTTCAGAAAACCAATTGCCGTGGCGATGATCTCATCCGTGATCGGCACAGGCGAGAGGCGCCCCACCAGACCTGCCAACTCTCGCCTGAGATCGTAGGTCCGCGCCATTTCACCCGGGTCCACATCCGTGACGATCGTGCCGACACCGTGTTGTGACTGCACCAGCCCTTCGTCTTCCAGCTTGGCCAGAACCCGCCGCAGCGGTGTGCGCGAGGTGCCGAACTCCGCGGCCAAAGCCTCCTCCGACAGACGTGAGCCGGGCGGATAGTCCAGCAGGCAGATCCGTGTCCGAAGCGCATCATGCAGCCGCAGAAAACGGGATCGGGCGTCGGAGTATTCAGACATGGCGCGTCAGCCTTTCGCCCAGGCCATGCAGCATGGTCAGGCACTGATCCAGCTGGGACAGGGTCACATACTCGTCCGCCTTATGCGCCTGTTCGATGCTGCCCGGGCCGCAGAGAACGGCGGATAAACCCATCTGCTGAAACAATCCGGCCTCGGTGCCGAAGGATACGACATCCGCCCCATTGGCACCCGTCAACTCGGCGACAAGGCGGCGCGCCGCGTTCTCCTCCATCGGTTCCAGACCGCAAACTTCGCCGATGACATAGGTGGTGATACCCGCATCGGGGCAGACTGCCTGCATCTGCGGCAACAGGACATCATTGCAATAATCCGCCATGGTCTGCCGGACAAAGGCGGCGTCGCTACCCTGCACCGGACGCATCTCCCAATCCAGTTCTGCCCGGCTGGCGATCACGTTATGGGCGACTCCACCCGACAGGCGGCCGATATTGATCGTGGTCCATGGCGGTTCGAAAACGCTGGCGACGGGGGTGCGATGCCGCAGTTGATGGCGCAGTTCCATCAGCCTTGCCACATAGGCGACAGCATATTCCACGGCGTTCACACCGCGGTCGGGGTTCGATCCGTGCCCCTCCAGCCCCTGAAACGCGACCGTGTATTCGCAACACCCTTTGTGCCCCTCGATGATCCGCATATCTGTCGGCTCGCCCACGATTGCCATGGCGGGTCGGATACCACGGGCCTGAAGCGCCGGCACAAGTGACCTTGCGCCCAGACACCCGACCTCCTCATCATAGGTGAAGGCAAAATGGATCGGGCGCTTGAGCCTGCGTGTTGCATAGTCCGGGGCCATTGCCAGGGTTGCGGCGATGAACCCCTTCATGTCACAGGTGCCCCGCCCGAACAGCCTGCCGTCCCGCTCCTCAAGGCGGAAAGGATCGCTGGTCCAGTTCTGATCGGTGACAGGAACCACATCGGAATGGCCGGACAGGACGATCCCCCCCTCGCGGTCCGGGCCGATGGTCGCGAAAAGATTGGCCTTGGTTCCCGTATCGTCGTGAAAGAGATCCACGCGCGCACCGGCATCGGACAAAAGATTGGCCATGTGGTCGATCATGGCCAGATTGCTGTCCGCCGATACTGTAGGAAACCCGACGAGATTGGCCAGAATCGCCTGTGTTCGAGACAGATCTGTCATGATTTGACAAAGATCCGGCGCGGGCGGTTGCAGAATGTCTCGGCTGGACCGTCATTGGTGATGAGAATGGACTCCGTGATTTCGATCCCCCATGTGTCCATCCAGAGGCCGGGCATGAAATGGAAGGTCATGCCGGGTTGCAGGACAGTCTGATCCTCGCTGCGCAGGCTGATGGTGCGCTCGCCCCAGTCAGGGGGATAGCTGATCCCGATGGGATAGCCGCACCGCGCGCCCCTTTGGATTCCCGCAGCCTCCAGCGGGCGCGCCAAGGCATCCGCGATGTCACAGGCGCGATTGCCCGAGCGTGCCGCCTGTAGCCCCGCCTCCAACCCTTCAATCAACGCAGCCTCGGCGCGTTTGACCTCATCGGGTGGCGTGCCAAGATAGACCGTGCGACAAAACGGCGTGTGATAGCGGCGATAGACGCCTGCCAGTTCAAAGAAGGTGCATTGGTCGCTTTCAAACTCGCCGCCGTTCCATGTGATATGCGGAGCAGAGGCATCCGCACCAGAGGGGCACATGGGCACAATCGCCGGATAGTCGCCCCAATCCTCGCCGACGCCGATGATGGCCTCTCGCATGACTTCTGCCACAAGATCGTTCTTGCGCACACCGGGCCGGGCGCGCTCTATCGCGGTATCCACCATCTTCTCAGCGATCCGCGCGGCGCGGCGCATGAAGGCGATTTCCTCATGGGATTTGATGGCGCGCTGCCAGTTCACCAGGGCCGTGGCGTCCACCAGCGTTGCGCGGGGCAGTTCCGTCATCATCGTCACATAGGCTTTGGCCGAAAAGTAGTAATTCTCCATCTCGACGCCGATACAGGCCGCCTCGAACCCCATCTCGCACAGCAGGGCCGAGAGGTGCTGCATCGGGTGGCGCTCGTTCGATTGAACATAGGTATCGTCATAGGGGCGCAGGTGATCATGGGGCAACCATGCGGTGCGCTTGGCACCGTTGGCGTCCATGTTGCGCCCCCACCAGACCGGATCACGGTCATGCGTGATCACCACACCCTGATGCACATAAAAGGACCAGCCGTCATATCCGGTCAGCCAGGCCATGTTGGAAGGATCTTCGACGAACAGCACATCAATCCCGCGTTCGGCCATCGCGGTGCGTGTCAGCTCAAGTCGCCGATCATACTCGGCCTTGGAGAATGGCAGGTCTGCAAAGGGAATCGGCGGAACGGACATGAATGCTTCCTTGCTGGCGTTTTCCGGAGTTCAGCAAATTTGTGCACATCTATTCCGTTCCAAAAGCGAATTCCTTTGTCGTTTTTAGGAATCACATAAGAAAATAACAGGTATATGGTTGACGGCATCCACGGCTGCATCAAGGTTGTGCACAACGCCGCAATTCACATCACCGCCAGAGGAGGCTGCCGATGCTGACCAATGACCAACTGTCCCAGTGGGACCGCGACAATTTCTTCCACCCCTCAACCCATCTGGCAGAGTTTGCGCGGGGCAACGCACCGCAGCGGATCATTACGACAGCCAAGGATTGCCACATTACCGACCGTGACGGCACGCGCCTTCTGGATGCCTTTGCCGGGCTTTATTGTGTGAACGTCGGCTATGGCCGGCAGGAGATTGCAGAGGCGATTGCCGATCAGGCCAGAGAGCTTGCCTATTATCACGCCTATGTCGGTCACGGCACCGAAGCGAGCATCACCCTCTCGAAAATGATCCTCGACCGCGCGCCCGAGGGCATGTCCAAGGTGTATTTCGGTCTGTCCGGGTCAGATGCCAATGAAACCAACGTCAAGCTGGTCTGGTATTACAACAATATCCTGGGCCGCCCCGAGAAGAAGAAGATCATCAGCCGCTGGCGCGGTTATCACGGGTCGGGGCTGGTCACGGGGTCGTTGACGGGTCTTGAGCTGTTTCACAAGAAATTCGATCTGCCCTTGGCGCAGATCATCCATACCGAGGCACCCTATTATTTCCGCCGCCCCAAGACCGAGATGACCGAGTCGCAATTCACCGCGCATCTGGTCTCTGAGCTGGAGGCGCTGATCGAGCGTGAAGGTGCGGATACCATTGCTGCCTTCATTGGCGAGCCTGTTCTGGGCACGGGCGGGATCGTCCCCCCGCCCGAAGGTTACTGGCCCGCAATTCAGGAGGTTCTGCGCAAGCACGATATTCTGTTGATCGCGGATGAGGTTGTCACCGGCTTTGGCCGATTGGGAAGCATGTTTGGGTCCGATCACTATGGGCTCAAGCCGGACCTGATCACGATTGCCAAGGGTCTGACCTCGGCCTATGCGCCGCTGTCGGGGTCGATCGTGGGTGATCGCATGTGGAAGGTGCTGGAACAGGGGACGGATGAGAACGGTCCGATTGGCCATGGCTGGACTTATTCCGCACATCCCGTCGGAGCGGCTGCGGGTGTCGCGAACCTGAAACTACTGGATGATCTGAACCTGATCCAGAACGCGGGCGAGGTTGGCAGCTATCTCAACGCCCAGATGCGGGCCGCCTTGGCCGATCATCCGCATGTCGGTGATGTGCGGGGCGAGGGGATGCTTTGCGCGGTGGAATTCGTGCAGGATCGCGACAAGCGTCAGCACTTCGACGCCTCGGAAAAGGTCGGGCCGCGTGTCGCCGCCGCGCTTCTGGGACATGGCGTGATCGGACGCGCCATGCCGCAGGGCGACATTCTGGGATTCGCGCCGCCTTTCTGCCTGACCCATGCCGAGGCCGATGAGGTGGTTGAAAAAACGGCAAAGTCCATTTCCGAAGCGCTGGGCTGACACAAGTGTCGGGCAAACGTCCTGATAATGTTCAAAAATGCGGCCAATTCGCCTGCAAAATCGGGTATTGGCCGCTTGAGCCTGCAAAAGGGTTGCAACCCGCAGGACGGCAGGTTTTAGTCTAGGGTCAATACGCGGCGCAGATCGTGTGACACAACAAACGGGGAGCCGACCTTGGCCGGATCAAGTGCGAACGATGCG